>NZ_JBLQUA010000003.1:0-4495 GCF_048684445.1 Enterobacter sp. BNK-34 | reverse complement strand
AATCTTTGATTCGCCGAGCATCTGGAGATGAGATTCCTACAGACTTTCCTCGCCCATTTAAGATTGGCCGGGCCTATAAGTGGAAAGATACTGAGGTTATGGATTGGCTTGAAACCAGGCGGGTTTGAGCGTTGTAAGGCGATGTTTTCATTGCTATAAATGCAAAAAAGCCCACTTAGATAAGTAGGCTTTTTTGCATTCTTTACGCTCTAGAGGTACACAGAAAAACGATAGTTCGCCTGCTCCTCGAATACGGTCATATTAGTAAAGTAATCTTTCATAGTAAAGAGGTTCGTAATTCAAGATGGATATATCAAACGTAATCAACTCGATTTCTGGACCTCGTTTATCTTTCTATGAAGCCTTTCTTGGTTGTTCTACTGAACAAGAAAAGGTGGGGGCATATGTTGCCTACCAGGATTTATCTGGGGACTTTTTCTGCGTAATGCAGATGATTGAGGTTGCACTTAGGAATGCAATCAATAACACAGTAAAACTTCATGTAGGTTCTAGTAGTTGGTATGACACTATTCCATTTTCCACTCAATCAAAGCAGTTAGTTCAAAGCGCGAAAGATAAAGCGATTGCTGAGTGTGGCGTTCGTTACTCTGATGATGATGTGATTAGTCGTCTAACTTTTGGATTTTGGGTTTACATGCTTGATGCCCCTTACAGGGATACATCCAAATCTAGCTATATATGGACTCCTGAAAACCGAAATTTAACTTTCCCTGTTGCAAAAAACCCCTGGGGAGCGGACATGAAAATCAATGCTTTGTTTGATGATTTTCATAAGGTTTTGCTATTTAGGAACCGACTATTCCATCATGAACCTATCTGGAAGAAACATGGATGTAAGTCACATCAAACCGCAGTAGATAACGTAAGGAAAGACTTTGATTTTCTTATGAAGGTGCTGGGCTATGTGTCTGTTGCTAAGGTTGATTTGTTACGGTTGATTGGGCATGACCAAAAGTTTTATGCAAGATGCGATATCAAGCATATTCAAGAGGTTATGGCAAAAATACCAAACCCGAACACAACTTTAAACGCTTGATTTTTGGAGTGTTTGTTTTTTTGATGAGCTTGACGATTTCGTAAAGAACGCGTATTTTCAGGCCATACAAAAAAACCACCCGGCAAGGTGGTTTTTTCGAAGGTTCAATAAACCGGCAAGTTTTTGAACCGTGGTAACAGGGTGTACAAGACCGCTGAAACCAAATTCTGTCCTATTAGTTTAGCCGTAGTTGGGCTGAGAATTCAAGAACTCTGCATCAGTAATCTCTTGTACACCCCTTACCAGTGGCTGCTGCCAGTGGCGCTTTTGCATGTCTTTCCGGGTTGGACTCAAGTCGATAGTTACCGGATAGGGCGCAGCAGTCGGACTGAACGGGGGGTTCGTGCATACAGTCCAGCTTGGAGCGAACTGCCTTCCCGGAACTGAGTGTCAGGCGTGGAATGAGAGAACCGCGGCCAAAACAGCGGAATGACACCGGTAAACCGAAAGGCAGGAACAGGAGAGCGCACGAGGGAGCCGCCAGGGGGAAACGCCTGGTATCTTTATAGTCCTGTCGGGTTTCGCCACCACTGATTTGAGCGTCAGATTCTGTGATGCTTGTCAGGGGGGCGAAGCCTATGGAAAAACGGCTTTGCCGCGACCTTACTTTTTCCTTACCTCTTTCCCGGCAGGTTATCCCCTGAATCTGTGGGTAACTTGTGAGTCCGTCCTGCTCGCCGCAGACCCGTGACCGAGCATTGCGAGCGAACGGGCGAGGAAGCAGAATGTAGCCTGTCTCCACATTAAGCACGTACGTACTGAGGCCTGTTCATGACAAAACAAGAGAAAACCGCGCTGAATATGGCGAAATTCATCCAGGGACAGTCCCTCCTGCTTCTCGAGAAACTCAATGAGCTCGATCTCGACAGGGAGGCGGACATGTGTGAAAAACTTCATGAGGATGCAGCGCTGCTCTGCAGGACTCTCTCCGGGCGGTTACATGCACTACAGGATGCGGGTTAATGGCAAAAGTATCGATCAGTGAGGCCGCACGGCTGACCGGCAAGAGCCGGACAACACTGCACAGGTTGATCAAGACAGGTGAACTGTCCACCTGTTACGGGGAAAGAAATGCCCGTATGGTCGATGTTTCGGAGCTTATCCGTGTTTTCGGAACCCTTGAGCAACGTCTGCCTGAACAGGTGTCTGGACAGGTCAGTGAACAGTCTGACACAGGTGTTTCTGCGCAGGGTGAACAGGTCATTGCACAGTTGCGACAGGAAGTGGAACACCTCAAAACGCTCGTTTCTGCCAAGGATTCGCACATCGACAGCCTTAAACAAGCCATGCTGCTGCTCGAGCACAGGCATACCGGGGATTCACCTTGGTGGAAGTTCTGGAAACGCTGAGAACGCCTCAGTTGCCGGCGTGGCTTGTCTGATTTACTGAATGACTTAATCTAAACCTGTTTTTTCGACCGGTCCGGACACAGCGATCGCCGCTCTCTTCCTTCAGGGTCAAAACATCACACCCCACGCAAGACTTCGTCTTGCAGTTTTTTTATTAAATATCAGTAATATAATTTAAAATATTTCAGGCGATTTACATTTAGCGCGGAAAGTATCACACATTTATCACACCTCCAGGTGCCGGTACCGGCACTGTCATATCGCCGGATTGTGGCTATCACTATTTTTCAGTGATTTACATGTCACACAATCCGGCACTGGTGTTGGATCCACACACTTGTATAAGCGCTGTCAGTGTTGGATCCACACACCTGGATGCAATTTCAGGTGGCCGGATTGTGTTACTGATTTATATCCAGTGTGGTGCCGGATCCGACACTGTGGCCTGCCGGCGTTTTCAGTGCATTCTCACGGCTTCAGTTTTTTTGAGCGTGTCAGCACGACGGGACAGGATGTGCATTTGTAATACCGCGCACACGCGGTATTACAAATGCTCCCGTCAGGGCTCGCCGCCCCGACACCCGGCAAGCGCTTCACGGGCCCGCAATGAATTGCGGGCCCGTTCACCACTAATAACAGAGCATCTGCCGACTCCTGTTTGGGCGATCATGCGGAAAGCCGGGAAATGTATTACTCCGGAGTGACGTCAGCCGCCGCGATGTTACCGCTGAGGGGAAAAATTGGTTTGTGGCCCGGGTTTTCTTACCCTGTCGGTTCTTTTAACCCGAGGGAGCTGCAGTGATGAAACTGATGCTGGAAATGACGAAGGTGCTGATAGATGTGGTGATCATAATCATGACGCTGCGCCGGCCAGTCTGCCGGCGCAGTTTTTCGCATGCGAAAAATTTTCCGTTCTGGCGGATACGCCGGCACTCCCGGAAAGTGTGAAAAACACCGGTTACGGGGTGGATCCGGTACCAGAATCAGAGCCATTCACTTGGCTGCATAGCCATGCACTGTGCCAGAATTCATCCCCTGCGTTTCTGGCGGGTTTGCCGGGGGTTTGTTACCTGTTTTATCCGTTTCCCGTCAGAAACGCTCTGGGCGCGTCTGAGCGGTGCGCGTAATGCGACGTTATGGTAAATCCGATCTGTCGAGTGTCTATCTCCCGCTGTAGCAACTTCACTCTCACCTCTTACATGTTAGATGTATCTTGTTTTGCTTAGTCTATAAGACTAATGTCTTGTTGTGTTGACAAGCATCTTATCTATATTTATTCTTCTTTCATCTTAATAAGGCGATGGAGTGTTTCATGACTAGTGGCATTTTTTTATCCCGTGAAGATTTGATGTTGTTATCAGACTCAGCAAAAGAAGAAGTGCTGGCATTGGTAGCAGGGGAGTCGGTTTCTGGTGTGTATGAGGAATCAGAGGATGGTCCTACCGATCTTTCCTCGCTCCAGGCAGAAAGGCTTGTGCGTGGTTTAAGTGATAAGTCCCGGTCAGTACTGAAAGCTATTCTTGAAAGTGAGGATGGGGAGCATGGTTTCTGGTGCAAGAGTATCGCAGAGGAGCTTGGTTTTGATGTCTCTGAGCTTTCAGGGGTATGGTCAGGATTGACTCGCAGAACACGCACAGTAAGCGATGATACCGATGCCTATTTGATTGGCTGGGCCTGGGATGAGGGCCGTGATGATTACTACGGAAAGCTGCATCCAACAACCTATCGCAACTGCAAGAAAGCAATGAATTTTTGATTGTTCTGTCTGTTGTTGCTTTACCTAATAGCCCGCTGCGCGCGGGCTTTTTTATGGGGCATCTGCAAATAAGTCACTGCACCCCTTTAGTGTTTATAGCTTGTCATAGGTTTCTTTTTGGCTCATAATTTATAGCATAGTAATGTTTGCCTCGGCTGTGAGGGCACTAGATGAAACTGTTAGATAGTTCTGAGGTTTGCGAACTGCTCGGAATCAGCAAATCGACGCTATATCGGTGGTGTGGTGTGTCTGATGAAAATTCGCTCTCTTTTGGGGGGCCTTCGGACCTTGTCGTGAGGAGTAAGTATTTGAATCAAAGTAGGGCAGATATTA
>NZ_JBLQUA010000002.1:0-87870 GCF_048684445.1 Enterobacter sp. BNK-34 | reverse complement strand
GGTTCCGATGTTTCTGGGTTATGTCTGCTATGGCTACGGGCTTGCGCGCATTCCGGCCAGTATGGCAACCACGATCACTCTGCTGGAGCCGGTTATAGCCGCGCTGCTGGCCGTTGTGCTCGTTGGTGAAAGGCTGCCGCCTTACGGATGGGCAGGCGTCGGTCTGATAATTGCGTGTCTTGGGATCATTACCGTTCCGGCCGAAAAGTTACGTTTCAGTCTGTTCCTGCAACGAAAAGAAAATTTTGAAATCTCAGAAAGGAAAGAATTATGAAAGATAAAGCCTCATTTGACTCATTTTCGGCTCTCGATATGCGTGCCGGTACCATTATCAGAGTTGAGGAGAGTAAAACATCCAAGCCCACGTGGCGGATGACGATTGACCTTGGACCCGAGCTGGGAACCCGGGTGTCATGCGGAGCGTATACAAACTATGAAGCCGGAGAACTGCAGGGAACACAGGTAATCTGCATCATCAATCTGGGTACCATGAAGATGGGACCTGAAAAGTCAGAGGTGCTGGTACTTGGTGTGTCTGACGGTTCAGGCGGGACCATACCGCTGACAACAGAAAAGCGCGTCAGTAACGGTGAGTGCGTTTTCTGAAACCTGGCGACTTTATATGGCGGTGTGCTGAAGTTATAGATCACCGCTTTCCTTCAACCTCACCGACAGATAAAGCCAGATAGGGGTAAGAAAAGGCTTCCGTTAGCTTCGAGTAAATATGTCCGCTTTGTGCCAATAGAGGACGTTAACAAGGGTGCCTTTCTGATTCCTTGCCTGACTATGCTCTGCACAGTGAAACATTGATCTCTTTCTGCTTTCATTTATAGTTAAGCGCCTGTTCTGACAAGATCAGGCTTCGCGGTCAGTGTTCATCCCCTGATGCACCGGCTTAATTCAGTCCTGAAGGCATTGGTTGCCGTAAAGGAGAACTCAAAAAATCATGCGTCTTACGCCACCCTGAGTCGTAACCCTCCCCTGTCGCACTGAGTAGTTTCAGTCGCGCACTCAAAAACATCCCGTCTGCGGATGTGCTTTTTAGTACCTGAAATTTTTGCCCTTACGGGCTGACTGTATTCAAAATCTGAGAAATTACTATGCTGCTGTCCTCGACGCGTAAGGACTGGCTGGGCAACGTCCGTGGTGACGTGCTCGCCGGTATTGTCGTCGCGCTCGCGCTTATTCCTGAAGCGATCGCGTTTTCCATCATTGCCGGAGTTGACCCGCAGGTCGGCCTTTACTCGGCGTTCTGTATTCCCGTGGTTATGGCCATCTTTGGCGGACGTCCCGCCATGATTTCATCGGCCACCGGCGCCATGGCGCTGCTGATGATAACCCTGGTGAAAGACCACGGCCTGCAGTATCTGCTGGCGGCATCAGTGTTAACCGGCCTGCTGCAGCTGGCTGCCGGCTACCTGAAGCTTGGCAGCCTGATGCGCTACGTGTCGCGCTCTGTTGTGACAGGCTTCGTCAACGCGCTGGCTATTCTGATATTCATGGCGCAGCTGCCGGAGCTGACAAACGTGACCTGGCACGTTTATGCGCTCACCGCCGCTGGCCTGGCAATCATCTACCTCTTTCCGTACCTCAATAAAACCATTCCCTCCCCGCTGATCTGCATCGTGGTGCTGACCGCCATTTCCATGTGGTTGCACCTGGACGTTCGCACCGTGGGCGACATGGGCAAACTGCCTGACAGCCTGCCGGTATTCCTCATTCCGGACATTCCGCTGAACCTGGATACGCTGCTGATTATCCTGCCTTATTCTGCCGGCCTTGCCGTGGTGGGACTGCTGGAATCCATGATGACTGCCACTATCGTGGACGACATGACCGACACCCCGAGCGATAAAAACCGCGAGTGCAAGGCGCAGGGTATTGCCAACGTCTGCACGGCATTTATCGGCGGCATGGCGGGCTGCGCCATGATCGGTCAGTCGGTGATTAACGTGAAGTCTGGCGGGCGCGGACGCCTCTCCACCCTGACGGCCGGACTGGTGCTGCTCTGCCTGATTATCTTCCTTCGTGACCAGGTATCGCAGATCCCGATGGCGGCGCTGGTCGCGGTCATGATCATGGTTTCCATCGGCACCTTCTCCTGGCGATCCATCACCGACCTGCGCCGCCATCCGCTGTCAACCAGCTTGGTCATGCTGGCAACCGTGGTCGTGGTGGTGGCAACCGACAATCTGGCCTTCGGCGTGCTGACCGGGGTGCTGATTGCCTCGCTGAATTTTGCCACCAAGGTAGCTCGCTTTATGACGGTCAAATCGTCACTGGAGGGCGATACCTGGACCTATACCGTGACCGGCCAGGTCTTTTTTGCCTCCGCCGATCGCTTTATGAGTCACTTTGACTTCAGGGAAGCGGCAGAGCGCGTGGTCATTGACGTCACACACGCTCACTTCTGGGACATTACCTCCGTGAGCGCGCTTGATAAGGCGGTGATTAAGTTCCGCCGGGAAGGCGCTGAGGTGGAAATACTGGGCATGAACGACGCCACCCGTACCCTCGTTGACCGCTTCGGCGTGCATGACAAGCCGGAAGAAGCGGAAAAACTGATGGGCGGGCACTAACCGACAGGAGATTCAGCTATGAACAATACCGTTGTGGCCTGCGTGGACGGTTCGCCGTCAACCGGGCCGGTCTGTGACTACGCGGCGTGGGCCGCCGCCGGCCTCCCGGCGCCACTGTCCCTGCTGCACGTGCTGGAAAAAGATGGTCATCCGGCCGTCTCTGACCTGAGCGGCAGCATTGGCATTGACAGCAAAGAGTTGCTGACCGAAGAGCTTGTGCGCGTGGAGGGTGAGCGCAGCCGCCTGCTCATGGCACAGGGTAAAGCCATTCTGAGCGGTTGCGCGGAGCGGCTGTCCCGTGCGGGGGTTCCGGAAGTGCGTCAGCTACAGATGCACGGCGCGCTGGATGAAATACTTGCCGGACTGGATGACGTCAGGCTGATGGTTCTCGGACGACGGGGCGCGGAACATACAGTGGGCAGCCAGCTGGAAAGCGTCATCCGCCTGCAGAAAGAGCCCGTGCTGGTCGTGCCTGAAACGTTCAGCGCACCATCCCGGGTGCTTTTTGCCTGGGACGGCAGCGAGGCCAGCCGCCAAAACCTGACCCGGCTGACCGTGAGCCCGCTGCTTCGCGGTCTGGCCTGCCATGTTGTGATGGTGAACGGCGACGATGCTTCACTGCATGATGCGCAGCAAATCCTGCAGGCAGCCGGCATCGATGCAGAGTCCCGGCTGATTCAGGATGAATCCGTCTCGCGCGGCCTGTGTCGTTACGCGGAGGAGAACGGCACGGACCTGATCGTGATGGGAGCCTGGGGACACTCCCGGCTGCGCCAGTTCTTTATCGGCAGTCACACCACGGCGATGCTGGCTGAAAGCCGTCATCCGCTGCTGATGCTGCGGTAAACTTTACGGGCCTGCAATCGCGGGCCCTTTTCATAACGCGCCTCCGGAACATCAGTCCCAGAGCAGTTCATTTGTGCGGCACCTTTGTCAGCCGCGCTCGGGGAATACCATGCGTCAGCTGTTTCGCTTTATGTATCAGCACGGCAGCCATCTGGCTTTTGCCGCGATACTGATGGCAATGTCGAGTTTCGGACAGACTTATTTCGTATCGCTTTACGGGCAGGACCTGCGTCAGGCATTCGGGCTCAGCGACGGCGGGCTGGGCGGCCTTTATGCCGCCGGCACCGTAATGAGTGCCGTCACGCTGACCTGGGTAGGCCGGATGATTGATTACACCACCACCCGTCGCTTCACCCTGGCCGTTACCCTGCTGCTGATAACGGCGTGCCTGCTGGTCTCCGGCGCGCAGGCGGCATGGATGCTTTGTGCAGGCTTTTACCTGCTTCGCCTCGGCGGGCAGGGGCTGATGGTGCATACCGCCCTGACGGCGACTGCGCGCCAGTTTCCGCTTGATGCCGGCATCGCGCTGGGCCTGTCGCTGGCGCAGGCGCTGTTTCCGTTGGCTGCTGTGCAGATTAACTATCTGACGGGATGGCGCATTGCCTGGCTGATAAACGCTGTGGTTCTGATTGCCGGCGTTGCGCTGGCTGTCAGCTGCCTTCCGCGCGCTGCCGAAAAGCCGCTGCGGACGTTCAGAAAGCGGGGCGCAGAGAAGGTTCGCGAAGCGTCAGTATGAAAGAACCGGAATCTGCTTCTTGCCCTGCCCGCAGTGCTGGCGTCACCTTTCATCACTACGGGCTTCTTTTTCCATCAGGCGCGCCTGGCAGAGGAGAAAGGATGGGCACTGTCGTGGGTTGCAGGGTGGTTTATTGCCTACGCGATAACGCAGGCGGTTTCCCTGTTATCATTTGGTCCGCTGATAGACCGGATGACGCCACGCCGTCTGTTGCCGTGGTTTCTGCTGCCGCAGGGCGCTGGCATGCTGGCGCTGTGGCTCAGCAGCAGTCAGTGGGTCACGCCGTTTTATCTCATAATGACCGGCGTATCGTCAGCCATTGCGTCCACGCTGGCGACCGCGCTGTGGGTGCAGCTGTTTGGCTCCGCGCAGCTGGCAAAAGTGCGATCGGCCGTTGAGGCAGGTACTGTGCTTGCCAGCGGCGCTTCCCCGGTCATCATGGGTGTGCTGATTGATCAACACGTCACTCTCAGAAGACAGGCACTGATTTGCCTGGTCTTCATTCTCGCTGCCAGCCTGGTCGCAACCCGGGTTCAGGTAGCCAGCCCCGAGGACATAAACAGTTAAATACAGGACTTATCTGACAGGCCCAAAGTGCAGTAAGTAAATTCAACTCTGTACCAAAGCGGACAACGTCCGCTTTTCGCTCATAGCGGACCTTGCAGTACACTGGTCTGTTTCGTGCCAGAAGCGTAAAAATGCTTTTATGTAAGCTTAATAAGACAGCCATTTTTCGGCTTACTCCTACTAATCTTCTGATAACTATCTTAACTGTGTTGTGTCTTTGATTAAGCAACAAGCCCTACTGTTTGAGGTGTTATTCACAATCAGTCTCAATCACGCTTTTCTTACCCAGCACTGCAACAGCCATTCCTGAAGCGACTATCCCAATAAAAATCGTAGTTATTAACAGTGATAATGACAGCGATGTCACAGTCAGAAGGGCACTCGCAAATATCACACCCATGGCATTGGAGGTTCGCAGTAAGGCGAAGACTTCGGCTTTCAGATGCGGAGGAGACATTTCATCAAGTACAAGCGAAAAATGTGTTCCAAGTGGGGCAATGACAGAGCCAATACACATCACACCCACAATGGTTGTAATGACGGAGAAATTAACAGTAACCATCAAAGCCCCTAGCATCATCAGACACAGATGTAAAAGTACTGTGCCGGGTGCAGACATCCGGTTGCGGATACTGACCCAGACTCCTCCCATGACAGAGGCAAGGCACAGGGGAACGGTGAAAAAAATGGCATAAAATGGCTCATACCGAAAGTTCAGGGCTAACGCCACAGCACCTATCTCAACGGCTGCGACGGTTGCTTCAGCTGCAGTAGAGCATATAAGCACCAAAGCAACCGGTCTTGTCAGTGCTCTTTGCCTGGTTTTAACCACGGCAGGGGAGCTCCGGATATTAAGCCGGGGAATGAGAACAACGGGAAGTATACCCAGAGCGGTAATGACGAGCAGAGAAAACAACGGGGAGATGCTTCCCAGTCCTGATGCGGCCACGGGAGCCAGAACAAAAACCATCTCATTCAGAGTCGCGGCCATACCCAGCCCACGTGGTAAACGGTTTGCGTTAACCACGTGGTTTAATATCACCCTTAAATACCCCTGAGCTGCACCATTTACCAGTCCGGCCAGACTGGCAAGTATGACTAATACCGTAAAAGGCAATTTATACCATGATGCCAGTACTATGCAGAGTAAAGCCATAGAACGAGTCAGCGTCAGAAGCTGGAAGTAAGTGACCGAGTTAAAGCGGTTGCCCAGGCGTGTAAACGGGATCACGCCAATAACCTGAGCAATCGTCATGGCAAGGATCATCGCTGCTCCGCCTCTGCTGTCGCCTGTGATACTGAGTGCAAGCAATGAGAATGCAATGGGACCAGCTGCCTGTGGAAAGCTCAGGAAAGCTGATGAAAGAAGCCATCTGATGAACGACCTGGACTTTTCCCCTTCAGGAGTAGCAGATGATTTATGAAGTTCCCGGGAAGACTTTTTGCTGATATTCATTAATCGTTTTACCGAAATTAGCGCCTGTGATTTCTGTAACCTGGCGGTGACAGAAGGGCTATAGGCCGTATCTGATTGCCGGATATACATTGTGCAAAACACTTCTTACCTTAATCGATGAACCATGAATCGATGAACCATGTAAAAAAACCAGCCTGGTGAAGAAGCTACATTCATACTGCCCGTGCGGTACTGCTTTACTCAAGAAAGGTCATTTCGGGCAACCTGTTTTCAAACCTTTATCATGGATACCGGCTCTAACGTGTACCTGTGGCAGCCGTACGCGCAGGTATAATGCCAGCCAGCTTTACCAACCAAGTACAGTATGCGTGTTGCCCATCACACAGCAGTAAGAAAGCACTCCAGTAAATACCAAACGAGCGTAAAAAAGTGTACTCTTTTGATTAAAATCAGGGGCAACAGGTTAACCTTTGTGATATTTCCTTTCGATTAAAAAGGAATTCGCCATGCCTAAACGTATAAAAAACAGCCGCTGGTCAGGTTATGACCCCCGCTACATCTATTCTCTGGTCGTTCGCCGTTATTTTGTTGAGATGAAGACCAAAACAGAAATTGCCGAAGAACTCGAGATCTCACGATTCAAGGCCGCGCGCCTGATCGATGAGGCGATCGAGCAGGAATACGTTAAGTTTCTTTTTCCCAAACAGCAGATGCTTGATGAAGAAGTGGCTCATAATATCTGCGAGAAATACGGCCTGCAAAAAGCCGTCGTGCTTTCTGTATCAGAATCCTGGAACAGCCAGGAAGAACTAAATGAGAAGCTGGGTGGTATCACAGCCAGCTACCTGGGCAATTACCTGACAGGGGGTATGAAGGTGGGTATTGCCTGGGGGCGCGTTCTGTCCAGTACCGTGAGTCAGCTGACCAGCCTCCCTGCTTTAGATATTGTGCAGCTTTCAGGCGTACATCCGGGTATTGAATTCAGTCAGGGTCCGATAGACCTGATACACCGGCTGGCAGCTATCTCTCAGGGAAAGGCACATCCCATGTATGTCCCCATGTGGGTGGATGATGAAAATCTGGCAGAAAAACTGGCCAGCGATCCTGCAGTGGTTGACACCCAACAGTATTATTCGTGCCTGGACGTTGTTATTACTGGTATTGGCGCCTGGAAAACCGGCTCGTCAAGCCTGTGTGACATTTTTCCCGAAGAATGGCAGACACCACTTTTCCGTGATGACATCGCGGCTGATGTTTGCATCACGCTCGTCAACAGCAAAGGAGAGATCCTTGACAGCCCGATAAGCCGGCTGGGATTCGGTATTTCCACTGAGCAACTGCGAAGTGCGAAAACAGTGATTGGCGTGGCGGGAGGAGAGCAGAAGTATGAAGGTATCGTAGCCTCTCTTAAGTCAGGCCTTCTTGATGTGCTGATCACCGACTTTGATACAGCTGTAAAGCTGGTCAACTCCTGATAAGCCAGGAAAACACCGGTCTCTCTTTCAATACGGGGCACTGCCGGCGCCCCCCTTTGAAATTTCATGACGCAGCGACAGTGGCTCAAATTCGCGAAAAGCCCATACAATCAGATTTCCGTTCATTACGCCTGCAGTTGTCAGGACATCCGCTGAATTACCACTCCGTGATTTCAGGCGCTTTCGCAAAGATACCATGCGAAACAGCTAATCAGCCGTAAACAGATATATTCCTTTTTAATTCAGTCAGTTGATATAAATAAATGGTCATATGGTATTCAGCCATGCGCTCATATGAGCATTATATATTTCGCTCTCTTGTTTATTACTGTGATCGACCTATAACTTTTGCTCTCTGCTTGTTTCCGCAAAACACCGGCATGCAATAAATGCTCATATGTATATATGTATG
Organism: Enterobacter sp. BNK-34; assembly: GCF_048684445.1. Classification (NCBI taxonomy): domain Bacteria; kingdom Pseudomonadati; phylum Pseudomonadota; class Gammaproteobacteria; order Enterobacterales; family Enterobacteriaceae; genus Enterobacter; species Enterobacter sp. BNK-34. Next base: position 79,838 of record NZ_JBLQUA010000002.1, on the reverse strand, counting down.
TGCTCACTTGAGCAAAATTAAGCTACTGGGAGAAGTTATGGATACAGTACTTATCAGCGTCACCGATGGCGGCGACTTCAAAAGTTATGACGAGGTGCTGCAGCATATTCATGAACGGCAGAATGCTGCGGGGACAGTGAAGGATACCTATCTGGAGGCACTACGCGAGCGTGAAGCCATGTACCCGACGGGTATTTTGCTTGATGGCTATTCTGTGGCGATCCCGCACTGTGACAGTACGCATGCCAACACACCTTCTGTTTACATTATTCGTCTGCCTGAGCCCGTTGAAGTCGGTCAGGCTGATGGCGATGATAAATTACCGGTACGACTTGTCATCAATTTAGTGGTTACCAACCCGTCTAATCAGTTGCAGCTGTTGAAATCCCTGTTGACGCTGTGGCATCAGGCATTTTTTTTCCGGCAAGGGTATAGGCTGCCCAGGCCAGCCCGGCCAGCGCCATGATCAGCGCACTGCCCGGCTTCGGCGCAGTGGCGCCGGGCAGGAGCAGCATCAGCAATCCGCAGGAGGCAATAACAAGGCCTGCAGCTCTGCCAGGGGAAAGTCTGTCCCCATGAAAAAGGCCGTAAATAACCATGGCCAGCTGGACAACACCAAACAGCAGTAATGCCCCGGCCCCGGTAACGGATGATGAGAGCAGCGCCCGATCAATCGGCGTCAGCGGCGTGCCGCTTTTCCTGCTGAACCAGAAATATGCCATCAGCGGCGCCCAGGCTTCGGAAAATTTCCTCAGTGCGCTGCGCCAGGTCTGGGATGAAAAGCAGGAGGAAATGACCGTAACTGCCGGTCAGGCCTGCGGCACCGGCGGCTGCAGCATCTGATTACCCGACACCTGCCGGCCGTTTATGTGCCGGCTGAACACCACCAGTAAATAATGGAGTCACATATGAGCGATTTTTTTAGCGGTAAAAAGCTTCTGGTCGTAGGCGGCACCAGCGGTATGGGTCTTGAAACGGCGCGCATGGTGCTGAAAGCCGGCGGCAGCGTGGTCCTGACGGGCAGCAGAAAGGATAAAGCTGACGCCGTTCAGAAAGAACTGAGCCCGCTTGGCCCGGTGTCGGTCATTACGGCAAACCTGATGACCGAAGAGGGGATGAATGTCATTCGTGAGGAAATCAATGCGCATCACCGCGACATCAGCCTGATGGTAAATGCCGCGGGTATCTTTATCCCGAAAAGCTTTACCGAGCACAATGCCGCAGACTACGACAGCTACCTGTCGCTGAACCGAGCCACTTTCTTTATCACGCAGGACGTGGTGAAGAACATGCTGGCCGACAAACGCGAAGGTGCCATAGTGAACGTCGGCTCAATTGGCGCGCAGGCTGCGCTGGGTGATTCTCCCGCTTCTGCCTACTCGATGGCAAAAGCCGGCCTGCATGCGCTGACGCGCAACCTGGCGATTGAACTGGCCAGCGCGGGTATCCGTGTGAATGCCGTTTCTCCGGGTATTGTGCAGACGCCAATATACGAAGGATTCATGGCCAAAGAAGATATTGCTGATGCAATGAAGGCGATGAGTGATTTCCATCCGCTGGGCCGCGTGGGCATGCCGGAAGATGTGGCAAATACTATCCTGTTCCTGCTGTCGGACAAGGCAGCCTGGGTGACCGGTGCTATCTGGGACGTGGATGCAGGTATTATGGCCGTACGTCGTTAATTTTACGCCACGCATGTCAGGCTTTAGGTCTTAAAGCCTGACAGACTGCTCTCTCCAGGGTGAGGTTCTCGTCAGCTGAGATTCTTTTCAGCAGCCGCGATGATAGCCAGGAGTCTCTAAGTCATCAACAGAAGTTGCTGACAACCTCGTGAGCTAATTTGCGCGAAGGATGAATCGCCACGGGTTTAACAGACACCTCCGAGTCATTTAAGATGGCTTAAAGAGAGGTGCCTATGAGCGGTAAGCGTTATCCCGAAGAGTTTAAAATTGAAGCAGTCAAACAGGTTGTTGATCGCGGTTATTCTGTTGCCAGCGTTGCAACACGTCTCGATATCACCACCCACAGCCTTTACGCCTGGATAAAGAAGTACGGTCCGGATTCTTCCACTAATAAAGAACAGTCAGATACTCAGGCCGAGATCCGCCGGCTCCAGAAGGAGCTGAAGCGGGTTACCGACGAACGGGACATATTAAAAAACTGTCCATGGGTGAAACCCCGTCCTGAGTCTCAGAAACTCTCTTGAAAAGCTGGCAGGCTAATTTAGCGAAGGAAGCAGCCGTCGGCCTTTTGGTGGTATGACCCCGTAAAAAAACATGGTTCAGGGACTGTGGCGGATCCGACAGTGGTGACTTTGATCCCGTTCAGGAAGGTGATTTCTCCGTCGTCCCCTCCTTCGTTCATCAAAAATGAGCAAGGAGATTCCCATGAAAAAATCCTCCCGAATGTCTATTGTCCATCCTCATGCTGCGGGCGTTGATATTGGCGCTGAATTTCACGTTGTCGCCGTACCGCCTGACGCTGACGCCGATCCAGTCAGGACTTTTCAAAGTTTCACCGGCGACCTTCATCGGATGTCTGACTGGTTCAAAACCTGTCACATTACGACCATCGCCATGGAGTCCACCGGCGTTTACTGGTTGCCTGCTTTTGAGATCCTTGAAGCCGCGGGTTTCAATGTGATCCTCGTAAATGCCAGAGACGCAAAAAATGTTCCTGGTCGCAAGACTGATGTCAACGACGCCCAGTGGTTGCAGAAACTGCATTCATTTGGTCTTCTTCGGGCCAGTTTCAGACCTGAACACGACATTTCTGTACTCAGGTCTTATTTGAGGCAACGGGAACGCCTGACTGAATACCGGGCTGCACATATCCAGCATATGCAGAAGGCGTTGATGCAGATGAATGTGCAATTACATCATGCCGTATCGGATATCACTGGCGTTACCGGTCTTTCAATCGTCAGAGCCATTGTCAGTGGTGAGCGAGATCCTTCAATGTTGATCCAGTATCGTGATGTCAGATGTAAGAAGACGCCAGAAGTGCTTCAGCAGGCCCTGACAGGGAACTGGCAGCCTGAGCATCTTTTTGCACTTGAACAGTCGGTTGCATTTTTCGATTTTTACCAGGAAAAGATCCGCGAGTGTGATGATCAAATCGAAACTTCATTATTGCAGCTCAGTATCGGAATTAAAGAGCCTGAAGGAGTATTGCCCTCCGCCAGACATCGTACAAAGCAACCCAATCAACTTTCCTTTGATGTCAGACCGTTACTCTGGAAAATTACTGGGGCAGATCTGACACAGATACATGGGTTTGGACCTTATCTGGCACTAAAATTCGTTGCCGAATGCGGTACTGACATGAATCGCTGGCCGGATGCGAGCCATTTTACCTCGTGGCTATGTTTGTCCCCGGGAAATAAGATCTCCGGTGGAAAAGTGTTGTCCTCGAAAACGAGACGTTCATCCAGTCGAATTGCTGCTGCACTCAGACTGGCAGCCACAACAATTGGCCGGAGCGATACCGCGTTGGGCGCTTTTTATCGTCGATTATCATCCCGTATAGGGAAAGCGAAAGCAGTCACTGCAACGGCAAGAAAACTGGCAATACTGTTCTACAATGCCCTGAAATATGGTCAGAAATATGTCGATCCTGGCGCGGATTATTATGAAGAACGCTACCGTAGTCGCGTACTCGATGGACTTAAACGAAGAGCAAAATCACTGGGTTACTCTCTCCAGCAAGACCCTGAATTATGCGTGTGAATCGGGAGTTTCTCAGGAAGCCGCGGCGTACTTCGCAAAGCTGTCCGACTGAGGTACGCCTTTATCCGTGACAACAGCAGTTGCTGGCCTGTTCGTCTGCTCTGTCGGGTGCTGGATGTTCATCCCAGTGGCTTTTACGCCTGGCTTCAGCAGCCGCATTCTAAGCGCCACCAGGTAGATCTGAGACTGACGGGAAAGATCAACCAGTTCTGGCTGGAGTCCGGTTGATGTGAACTGCATTATTCATACGCATCCGACTCATGTGTCTGCTCTTTCTATGCTGGAAGTGCCCCTGCAGATATCGCATAACCGATGCCGCAGAACCCAGGCAAGCAGGCGCTGGTAAAGCCTGCCAGGCAGCCCCGGACCGGCAGTGTGTTTCTGCAGCGCGTCAGGCAACAGCCAGCTGCCGGTCAGCGGAGAAAACAGTACGGCCACCACCCATGAGCTGATCAGCGCGATAAGTACCACCGCAAACAGGGTGTAGCAGTATTCCCCGGCGCTTGAGGCGGAAAAGCCAACCGGAATAAAGCCGGCAATCATCACCAGCGTGCCGGTCAGCATCGGGAATGCCGTTGAAGTGAAAGCATAGGTCGCCGCACTGGCACGGGATTCGCCGGCTTCCAGACGTGCCACCATGGTTTCCACCGTGATCATCGCGTCGTCAACCAGCAGGCCCAGCGCGATAATCAGCGCGCCAAGGGAGATGCGCTGCAGGCCAATGCCAGCAAGATGCATACAGACAAACGTCATGGCAAGCACCAGCGGGATCGCTGCCGCCACCACCAGCCCGGCACGCAGCCCCAGCGAAACGAAAGAGACGGCCAGCACGATAATGACTGCCTCCCCCAGCACGTGCACAAACCCGCTGACGGCCTCCTTCACTACGGCAGACTGATCGGCAATTCGGGTCATTTCAATACCGTGCGGCAGCTGTGCGGCTTCGCTGTTCATGCGCGACCGCAGCGCCTGCCCGAAATCAAGCATGTTTCCGGTTGGCGCCATCGAGACGGCAAGGCCAACGGCAGGCTGGCCGTTGACGCGAAAAAGCGGAGCCGGCGGCTCTGCCGGCCTGCGTACAATGCTGGCAATGTCCGTAAGCGGGATATAGCGGTTGTTGACCCGAAGCGTCACCGCTCGCAGGCTCTCTTCGCTGCTGAACGCGCCACTGACGCGCAGGGCAATATTGTCACCGGCCGTGCGGGCGGTACCGCAGCTTGTTCGGTACCTGCCAGCGCTCAGCAGTACGGACAGGTTCCGGTGTCTCCCGCACGATGAACGGGATTTCGTACATCACTGCATACAGCGGCTCACCGCTGATGCGAAGCCAGTCAAGTTCCTTCAGCGACGTGAACCGCGACTGCCAGCGCCAGAACGGTCCGGCAAGCTCTGCCGCGTCAAACTCGTCGCTCCACCGGGTGTACCAGGTGCAGACGGTTTCCGGTGACTGAAAATTCAGATCGATTTTCGCCTGCTCCAGCAGGTTCTGGCGCAGTTTCCAGCGCTGTTCGTACTCCCGGGACTGGCGGCGCAGCTGGCGCGTGGTCTTAATGCCGGACCTGTGCAGCCGTCGACCCGTGCGGGTGTGCATGACTTCAGGGAATAGCTCGGCCTGAACGTCAATCGTGAGCGGCAGCGGGCAGGCTTCACCACTGGTGGCTATCATGGTGTTAAGCGCCTCCTCGACCTGTTTCAGGTTCGAATGACGGTTATTTGGCACCCAGTGCAGGCCAGGTATTTTATTGGCCACCGTGGCGTTGAGACGCCCGCTGCCCGTGAGAAGGCGCAGAAAGGTACGCACATACGGCATGGAGGGCAGTCGCGCACCGCGTTCGCGGGCAGACTCAACATGGCTGATAGCCTGTATTGCAGCCTGACGGGCTGGCTTCAGGGAAACGAGCGCGTGTGAGGACGGGATCATGCTGTCACCTCCACGCTCATCAGGTTCACCACTGTGCTGGCTGTGCAGTTAAAGCGGCGCATACCTGCCAGCTGCGCGATCAGCTGGTTTATCCGGTCAGGCTGGAGCGTATCGCTCTGGTAAAGGGTACGCACCACTTCACCGCCGGAGGAGAGCAGCACCAGAAGCCAGTAAGGCGAGACTTCGCCGGGGCTGCACACGCACAGATGCCAGTCATCGCTGCCGTCCGCGCTGAAGCGGCACTGGACGGGGAAGAAGCCGCCGAACTCGGTGCGGAACTCGGCGCAGACGCACCATCCTTCAGGTGTCGACAGAAGGCAGGTCACGGCATCGCTGAGGGCGCGGCGCGCGTCCTCGCCCTGCTGACGGATAAACTCCAGGTCTGTGGCGGTCAGTGTGTTGATTCGGTTCAGGTCATATTGCATGGTCATGTCTGTTTCCGCCGCCCGAAGGCGGCGGCCTCCGGTATTAAGCAGCGTGGTCAGTGGTGTGAGCGTCGGTTTCGGTGGCTTCTTCAGCCTCAGCGGCTGGTGATGTGCGCACCATCCAGTCAGGCAGCCAGCCCTGAGCATTCAGATCCTGCTCGGCGGCCTTCGCCGCATCGCGGCGCTTGAGCTTCACAATCTCTCCGGCGCGGGCACTGAGTCCGGCTTCTTCGTAGGCTTTGCCAATCTGGGCGATGGTGAGCTTGCCGAAGTAGCTCTCAGCATCCGGCTGCCACCATTTGCGCAGGTAAAAGTCCAGCGCCGCTTCCAGCCCGTCCAGTTCGCTTTTCTGCGTATGGTTGTACATACGTTCCTGAATACCGTTGATACCGTGCGCGGCACAGAATCCCAGCAGGGTGTTCACCTGCTCCGCTGACCATGAAAGCAGCCAGGTGAAATCGAGATGCCAGTTTTCGGGCAGCGTTGCCTGAAGCGCCTCTTTCTGCGCTTTGAGCGCCGTCAGCGCCTTCCCTTCTTCACCGGATGGAGCCAGTGATGCAAGGTGATACTGATTCGAGGACACGGAGGCTTTCAGCGGTTCGCTGCGTTTACCGTAGCTGCGGTCAAACATACTGAGGCACAGTGTCCACGTCAGCAGCGCCACCGATACGTCGGGACGACCCGCCAGTTCGGCCTGAACGGCGAGAGTCCGTTCGGCTGACATAGCTTTTACCAGCGTTGCCGGATAGGCGTCGGCGGGAATTTCAGGCGTGGTGTGTCTGATCAGATTGCTTTCACGCTCCTGACGCGCCTGTTCTTCAGCTACCCGGTCTTCGTCGGTCAGCTTGCGGATACCAGGCTGAACCTGAAAATTGCTACCGTCCCATGACACCCAGATTCCGTGCGCGGCGCGAAATTCCGGCGTGGCTTCGCGGTACTGCGCCTCGCAGTAAATGTCATCGATATCCTGCTGAAGCTCGTATTCGTCATCGTAGCTTTCAGTGGCTTCCATTTGTTCTTCCAGCTCACTGACGCGCTTCTGTTCTTCTTCCGTCAGGACAGCTTTCGGCATCGCAAAACGGTACTGTTCACCGTCCTCACCGCTGGCACGCAGTTCCGTCATACGGAACTCAGCCCAGCCCCAGCCCTGCTCCTGCTTAACGCGAGCGGCGAGCACGGTGAGCTTGCCAGCCAGCAGAGATTTCACCAGCGCCGCATCGGCAAAGGTGCTGTCCTTGTCGCTGAACAGGTCGGCGGTCAGCGTACCGCCAGCGGCGGTATAGGCTTCCTCACCCACATACTCAAACATAGGGTGACTGATGGCCATCTTGTCGTCGGTCACCATTTTGCGCAGAGTCTGTACGGCAGGATCGCGCCACTGTTCAACAGCCTCTTTCCAGACCTGCTCCTGACGCTCATGGGTATCAGCAAGTGTCAGGACTTCACACTGTTCAAGGGAGATTTCATCCCGCGCCAGCGCATCCAGCAGGGAGGGGGCAAGATTCGCCAGCTTCAGGCAGCGCTGAACGTGGCGCGGGTGATAGCCCATCAGTGCGCCGATCTGAGAGGACGTTTTACCTTCCTGCTGAAGGGTACGAAAACCGATAATCTGCTCGGCGGGATGCATGTTTTTACGCCGACCGTTCTCGATCATCGAGGCCGCCACAGCCATCTCAACGGGCAGGACTTTCACCGGAACAAACGGCGTGTCTGCATCGAGCACACCGCGCATCACCAGAATGCCTGTGCCTCTGCGGCGACCTTCCCCGCCGACAATGCCGATCGTACCGTCCGGCAGTTCTGCACCGATCAGGTTCTGGAGGATGCCCATTGCCTGAATGCTGTCTGCCATCTCTTCCACTTCCTGATCGGTATGCGGAATGATGCGCGTGTTTAAGTCAGTGTGTGACAGGCGGGAGTACGGGAAGATTTGCACGGGCGTATCAGCGAGCAACTGGACGAGCTTCTGCTCGGTAGACTGCGCGATTTTTTCCGCAGATTTTGTCTGACGGGTGGTCTTAGCTGGTTTTTTTGCCGTAGTATTGGTGGCGACCATGATTTTTACCTCTCAGTGATAGTTGTGGTTAGCCGTGGCCGGATTGCCCTCCGGTCACGGCACTCGGTTAACCGGTAATGCGTTTCGGGTGTGCTGCCAGTGCTGCAAAGGACGGATAGCCATCAAGAACCTGCATCATGACTTTTGCCCCTTCCAGCATCGCTTTATCCGTTACGCTGCCGCTGTTTTCACACACGTTGATCGTTGCCACGATCCCCGATTTCACATCTGAAAAACGCTCATACATGCGGTTGCTGAACAGGACACGTTTCCCTCCTGCCATCACCTGCCAGTTGTTGCAGTCGTTAAAGCGGGTGTCCACGTTGTCAAACTCGACCACGTGGGTGTCGCTGGCCTGAATGCGCAGCAGCTTCACGATTTCGGTGCTCTGCCCGACCTTACGGGTCGCCGGACGGGTGTTAAGGTTCTGCATGTTTCCTCCTTCTCTGGGTTAAGGCCGGACATCCGGCCTCCGGTTAAAGCTGCACGTGTTGCAGATTGCGTTTCAGTTCCAAAAGAAAATCCGGGTCAAATGACCAGGCGCGCCAGTTAAGCGTTCCGTAGGTTCTGATCTCCACCTGAACGTCTCCGTATCGGGACACATCGGACAGGGTGACGGTGACACCATCTTTCAGCGAAGTGGCCTGAGCCACCCACTCCCGTGCGACAGAAACAGGGTTTTGTTCTTCCCCTATCTTCCTGGAAGATTCTTGAGCGGCGGTTTTGACGTTGACGTTTCGTGTGTGCATCCTGGTTTTCTCCTGTGGTGATGGTTGTCCATCTCCCTGGTGAGTTCTCTCGCGGCAAAGGGCAAAGGAGCAACGGCGAAGGGCGGAAGGAAAGGGGCGGAGACTAAAGTTTTTGCGGCACGCAAAAAGTTTTGGCGGAGTGCATTTCACCCCTTGGATGACGACCCGACGGTGCTACGACAAGCCCTCCGCGTGAGGACGCACGGGGGATGGCTTCACCGGGGGAACAGGATGCACACACCCGACACGTCGGAACGGCGTGGCGCCATTAAAGCGACGGCATCAGCCGGCGCGGTGAAGGCGTTCCGGACGGCACGGCCGGAGAAGCCGCAGCCCTTGACCTTAGCCATCAGACCCTAGCCGTATGGCCCGAAACCCGGAGGGGTTCGGCGGAGCCCGGCGGGTGCGCAGCGGCCGCCCTGGCGGAGTGGGGCTCGACGACCGGACAGCAGCGCTGGCCGGGAGCCGAAGGGGGCCAGAAGTGGGATTCTGGTGTTTTCAGAGGATTTGCTGATCGGGTTTCAGAGCCGACAACCACGCCACGCCACGCCACGCCACGCCACGCCACGCCACGCCACGCCACGCCACGCCACGCCACGCCACGCCACGCCACGCCACGCCACGCCACGCCACGCCACGCCACGCAGGACCGTATCAGTGACAATTTGCCCTCTCAATGCCTTTCATGTGCATCTCCACGGGCTTACATCAGGGCGGGAGGGGGCAGCGCCGCAGGCGCTGGCCTTGCCGTCCGTCAGCCCGAAGGGATGACAGGGTTTTCGCGCGCGAACAGGCGGCGCCTATGCCCCGCCCGGATTATTTATTATCCGTCGCCCTGACCGCCCTGGAGAATGAAGTGGCCGCAAAGATAGACGGCGCACTGGCGGGTAGCAGATTCGCAGATCTCTTCCAGCACTTTAGCTGTAGTAACGGGGCTGAGTCCGGATTCGCGACGTCGCTCGTTGATAAGTGTTTTATACTGGCGCAGGATGCTGCGGGTTTCCGGTGACAGTTGCATAGTGTTCTCCTTTTTTCAGTTTCCGGAGGCAACGCCTCCGGTTTCTCTGTCAGGCATCGAGCGCCGCGCGCAGGCTCAACATGACCTTATTTTCTTCTTTCAGGGTTTCTTCTGCCGATCCGCCGCCATCCTCGGCGCATACGGCGATACGCTCCATTTCCTTCCCTGCAAGCTGCATCACCACCGCAAGCGCCGCAGCCGGAATGGTGACATTACGGTGTTTCCGTTTTTCTTCCACCATCACCTCAATAATGTTGTAGATGAGAGGGACACACCCGGAGGGATACAGCTCTGCCTCCAGTCTTTCCATCACCACGTCTATCTCTTCATCACTGAGATCCCAGTCAATGCAAAGACCGCGAATATCGTTCCGGCTCCAGCTGGCGAAAACATATTTCTCGCCATCGAGGTCGGAATGTCTGAACATTTCAAGGGCAATTTCTCTTGCTGTACCAATCATGTTTTTCTCCTTTAGTCGGGCGGCATCGCCGTCCGTGGTCAGTCAGTCAAGAGCACGCCAGATCGTGGCGCTTTCCGGATGGGTATCAGCAAATGCCATAAGCTGCTCATAACGGCGACAGAAGTGGCGGCACAGCTCCTCATGGTCATGGTTGCTGTGGTGCCAGCTCCGGTGATTCAGTACCAGCGCCGTGAGGACGATCCCCGCCACTTCTCCGCTGACAGTCTGCTCAAACCAGTTGTCCGGATTGCACAGGGTCAGGCTCTCCACGTCAGGCGCCATATATCCGCCGCCTTCCGGCAGCCGGTAAAACTGCCAGAATCCCCCCTGATACTCAGGGCAGTAACGCTGGGCATAGGCGTACACGGATGCCTCGGACGTCATAAAATCGCCGCCAAACAAATCAGGCAGGAAAGTCAGGCGCTGCGCACCCTCAAGACGAACAGCATCACAGGTCACGGTCTGGTTCATAGGTCCTCCACGGTTAACATATTCTCGGTTCCGGCATCGCCGTGACGACACGACAGACCGGCGAAAAGCGGAGGACACAGGGGCGACGCCGCAAGCCGCAGCGCAAAGCCTTCACGGGCTGAATGCACCGTGAAGGGTGCGAACGGGTGAGGACGGAGGCGTCAGCGAACCCTTGTGGCCGATGCGGCCGGGCTACAGTGAAGTCACGGCGCATGCCGTCACCGCACGGAGCTTCAGGGGAGTTTCATTGTCCCGACGTGGCCCGGAGGGCGGCGGATAAAAGCGGAAGGCACTGACATCCTTATTCGCAGTGGATGGCCACCGGTTGCCGGGGCGTTACCCCGGCGTTCTCTCAGGCGGCCAGCGTCTCCTGTAGGGCGCGAACGTTATTCAGCTCATCCCTGACAGATTCAGGCTCCTGCCGCCCGGCTTCCCAGGCCATACCGATCCGGTTTTCCAGCTCGCATTCATAGTTACGCAGGACGCGGGAGAGGAGTACCGCCGGAACGCTCACCTGACGGTTTGCCGCTTCGCGCTGACGGGTCAGAAGGTCGCTAATGGTCAGATTATTTACCCCCTGCTGACGGTATTGCGTCATTTTCATTTCGCCGAGCGCCTTCATCACATTCCGGATTTCAGCCCCGTCCGGTTCTGGCTGGGCTTCACGGCAGGCCACGCTAATCCCCTCTTCCGTCCAGACCAGCAGGACCAGGAGTTCGTCAGGCGTGAACATGTTTTCAAGATCTTCACAAAGTTCTTCGCGGGTTCCGTACATTGTTTTTTCTCTCTTGTAAGGGGTTACAGGCCGGGCCTCAGCCCGGCAGGGTCAGTCAGTCCTGAAAGGTCTCGTCCAGCACCAGGGCTTCGCGGTAGGCTTCCAGAAGCAGGGTGTTGATCCGGCGCAGGGTCTGCACTGCCATACGTTCAGTAAGCGTTGCCGCGTCGTGTCGGTGCTGCGATTCGAGGCGGTTCAGCAGCATCCGCACATCACACATGGCATTGCTGAGCGCAGCCACGTCCGCGCGCAGGTGTTCAAGGCCCGGGTAATTCATGCGGCCTCCGGATAGTCAGGGTAAAACGCGCCGTCATTGGCCGCCGGCATCCTTCTCGCCCGTTCAACCTGTGCCAGACGGCGGACGCCGGCGGCGTGGTACTGCTCAAGCATCTCGATCCCGATATAGCGGCGGCTGGCTTCGGCGGCGGCCACGCAGGTGGAGCCGCTGCCGGCGAACGGGTCAAGGACAATGGCCCCCGGACGCGTGAACGATTCAATCAGTGGCCGCAGGCTCTGCACCGGCTTCTCCGTCGGATGGTGTCGGTTGCCCGTGTATTTCCAGGGGATCACGTCCGGGATGGGACGGTCCGGGGTTTGCGGCCTCCCCTTCGCCAGCAGGTAGGCGCTTTCATGTGTGTAACCCACGAATGTCGACTTTGAGGCGTAGCTCTTGGCAAAGACGATATGGCCAACCACCCGGAAGCCAGCCGCTTTCCACGCATTCAGAAACAGATCCGCGCGGTTCCAGGCATAGAAGCTCACCATAAGGCTGTCGTTTTTCAGCACGCGGTACATTTCATGACATGCGGGCTGGAGCCATTCGGCAGAGTTGTCCCCGGCCAGGGTGCGGCCGGTACGGTCTTTATAGCCAACCAGATACGGCGGATCGGTAAGAATAAAATCAACGGCACGCGCCGGAAAACGGGACATCACCTGCACGCAGTCACCCAGAATAAAACGGGACATAGACATACTCCTCTCTGATATGCGGCACCCTGTTGCGCCGTGCCGCCACAAAAACCCGGCGGAAAGCGGAGGGCGCAGGGGCGACGCCGCAAGCCGCAGCGCAAGCCTTTCACGGGCTGAATGCACCGTGAAAGGTGCGAACGGGTGAGGACGGAGACAACGTGAACCCTTGCGACCGCAGCGGCCGGGTTAGCGTGAAGGCACGGCGTTGAACACGCCGCCGACTGGCGGCCATTAAAGAGGAGGGAACCGACATCCTTTTATTTGACGGCAGGGATGAAATGTCACCCTGCCGTTTTTTTTAGTCCTGAAGAGAACAATGCAGGACAGAGGGTTACAGGATTGAGAAAATGAGACAATGCCAGCTGAAGACTGGAATCTGGAAGTGGACAGCTGGCACGAAACTTATTTAGCTGTACTGCAGGCTGAGACTAACGATGATCGGAGTACGCGAAACTCTATCACGTCGTTACGCCCGAGGAGCTTGAGAGCGTCTGGGGAACAGGCCATTGCAGCCTTCAGTGCCAGTGAAATGGCGAGGCTGCGGTAGCGGTTTTGCAGCATGATGGGAGCATCAGCAGGCACTGCGTCAGACACCTGTAGATACGCTTTCCATGCATCTGGCTGTGCCAAAGCATCACGTTCCACGGCTTCGAGCTGGTCTTCACGTTCCTTTTGCTTTTTCGTGGCCATCTGGTCAAGAACCGCCACTGTGGCTGCGGCATTCACCGCACCAGGTATTGCCAGTGTGAGCGCCACAAACAAAATTGCAGTATTACACTTCATTTGTCCTCCTCATTGTGTTCATTTCCTTTATTTCCTGACAGTTCAACAGCTCGCTGGCCGCCGCCAGCGTCAGCCCCGCTCTCTTAACCTTTTGCATCAGTCTCTCCCTGGCTGTCTGGTTACCACTCTGAACGATGTTCTTGCTCAGGATCGGCTCTTCGCCTTTTTATCGTCAAAAGCCAGGAGATCCCCGATGCCGATCAGCGAGGCATAGCAGACCTGCATCGCGATTGTCACCGGCAGGGAGAGATGTCACCCTGCCGTTTTTTTGCCATGAAATGTACGGGGCCGGATTTAACGCGCAGGTGCAGCACCCATACGTCTCAGCGCATCCTGAACTTCACGCAGCCCAAAAATCTCTTCCGGCGGCTGCTCCTTTCCGGCCAGACTACAGGCCGTAAAGACTGCATTTGATGCGGTTAATCTCTCACGGTGCAGCGCCTGCAATGCCACAACTACCAGCGTGCGTTCTTCTCCTGTCAGTTCTTCAAGCTGCATACAGTTTCCTTCAGGTTAATGTTCATACTCATCCCCGCCCCTCTGGTTTTTTCTCGTCAAACGCCAGGAGAACCCCGAGGCCGATCAGCGAGGCGTAGCAGACCTGCATCGCGATTGTCACCGGCAGGGATATGTTATCAGCCAGTACGCCGGGAACGACGACGGCCACGCCTGCCAGTATCATTCCCCTGCCGGTCTTTTTGACACGTTCCGGCCACTGGGATTCGGGCACGTTCCGGGCGCGCAGAAAGGTATGAATGCACTGTTCTGCCTTTTGTTTAATCACTGACATGTTTTAGTCTCCGAATGCCCGTCGCATATTTTTCTTTATCCTGGTCGCGTCACCGGTTAACGGTGCGGCAGGCTCTGCTGGTTTCTCCGGTACTGCAGCCTTACACGCGCCAGCTGTACCGGCCATCTGCTGAACCAGAACCTGCAGCTCGCTGACCGTGCCGGGCGGTACCGGCATACTGGCCAGCAGACGCGGCAGCTCCGGTGCGGTCGTATGCAGGGCCAGACCGGTGATAATCAGGTTTCTCAGTAGCTCGCCACGCAGGCGGGATGACACGCCCGTCAGCACACGCTCAACCCGTTCACTGCTCCGGTCATCCTGAAGCGTCAGGGTGTAACGCCGGCGCTGGTATTCCGTCTCCGGTGACATGGCCAGAGCCGCCACGCCACCATCAGGCTCATCAGGAAGTCCTGAGAGTGAAGACCAGGAGCCGGATACCAGCGCCATCACGGCACAAAGCCGGATGGCGCTCAGATGCCCGTCAAAGAATACCGGGATCAGCGCCGGTAAACGGGCATCCGTCTGGTACATCACCGCCCCGGCGGTGGCGGCGGTCCGGATGAAGTCACCGCGCAGGGGCTGTGAGATGGTGCTGATGGTCGCCATCGCCGCGATGTCGGTGCGATCGTCGCTGTGCAGATAGAAAGAATACTGGCCGTCCGGCACGTTTAGTCCTCTTTATTGTAAAGGGCAATCTCTCTGGCCAGCGCCAGTTGCGGATCGCCTATAACCTCAATACGGTCAGGAGCCAGAGGCCAGGCCTGACGGATAGCCTCTTCAATGAGGGATGCCCCTCCCCCGACCAGGAATACCCGGTTAACGTTCCTGAAGGCCGTCAGCTCACTGGTGACACGTGCGCCCAGGGAAGTGATTGCCTCTGTAATTTTGTTCAGCACATCGTCAATTTTTCCGGCATCGTTGATCACACGCTGCAGATACTGACGATCATTGCGGTTGCGGATGACCGTGTCAGCAATAAGCGCGCTGGTTTCGCTGTCTGCAGCCCGCAGCGCGCCTGCAGCTGCGCGGGTGACCTGTGACACGCCGACAGATGGATTGCCGTGTACTGCACTGATATCATCAAACTGTCCGACAATAACACCGGCATCGAGCGTGGTTCCGCCGAGATCGATAATCAGGGTGGTCTCAGCGGGTCCGGGTTTCAGCTCCGCGAGACGGGAGAACGCCGCCGGCAGTGATTCCGGCATCACCTTCACGTCCGTTACGGTAAATGCCCTGCCCTTATTCAGAACCAGCTCACGCATCAGGTTTTCCCGTTTGCGTCGGATGTTCTCCTCGTTCCGCTGGCAGTCCCCGTCATAATACTCGCTCAGGGGCAGCGTCACGGTCAGGCTCACCGGCTGCGGCTCAAGCCCGCTGTTCAGCAGCGCATGATGCACGGCCAGCAGGTTGAGATCACCGTACTGATACTCCACGTTTGTTGTCGGGATGGCATCCCGGCTGACGCTGTCCCAGGTGTATTTCAGCGTGCCCACCTGATAGTTGAACGTTGCAGCACTGAACTCCGCCACTTTCCAGCCATGCCGGAAGGAGTTAGCAGAAACCCGGGTCTGCAGCTCGTTTCCATCAAACCATGCCAGCTTAACATTAGTTGAACCATCATCGCAGTAAATATTCATCATTATGCTCCGTCAATTAAACTCAATTTGATACATATTATAAGAGCAAAATGGAAAAACAAAAGCCTTATTTCTCATTATGAGCAACAATAAAGAATCAAAATGATATTTACGAACATTTTGAGTAGCTTAGGTTACTCATTCTGTTCATGGCGCAGGCGATCTGGATTATCCTCACGCTGTTAAATATACTGTATAAATAACCAGTATATTTAGACATCAGGAGGAAAGATGAAACTGCAGCTGTTCAGCACCGGGAAAGAACTCCCGCCACAGGCCCATCCGTTGTTTGCAGACCTCGCCTGCTGCGGTTTTCCCAGCCCTGCAGCTGACTATGTCGAGTCCGACCTGGATCTCCATGATTACTGCATACGGCATCCGAGCGCGACTTACTACCTTCGTGCAAGCGGAGACAGCATGGCTGACGGCAGCCTGTACAATGGCGATCTGCTGGTTGTGGACAGTGCCGAGAAGCCCCGGCATGGCGATATTGTTGTGGCCAGCGTGCAGGGGGAATTTACGGTTAAACGGCTGCTGCTGACGCCACGACTGACGCTGCAGCCCATGAACGCGGCCTGGTCACCGATTTATCCCGATCCGGACGATCTGGATATCTTTGGCGTCGTCACGCACATCATTCACCGTCCCCGGGAGATGTACTGATGTTTGCCCTGGCCGATGTGAACAGTTTTTATGCCAGCTGCGAACGTGTTTTCCGCCCGGATTTGAAAGGAAAGCCGGTTGTGGTGCTCAGTAATAACGATGGCTGCGTAATCGCAAGAAGTGCCGAGGCAAAGCCCTGGATCAAAATGGGCACACCGTGGTTTCAGATGAAAAACGAAAGGTACCCGGAAAAAATATACGCGTTCTCAAGCAACTATGAACTTTATGCCTCGATGTCGGCGCGCGTGATGAGCTGCCTGGAGGAGCTGGCCCCCAGGGTGGAACAGTATTCGATTGACGAGATGTTCCTCGACCTGACCGGCGTTGAGCATTGTATGGACCTGGAGGACTTCGGCCGGCAGCTGCGCCAGCACGTGTATGACTGTACCCGTCTGACCATCGGCGTGGGCGCCGGACCAACGAAAACGCTGGCAAAATCAGCCCAGTGGGCCTCAAAGGAGTGGAAACAGTTTCGTGGCGTGCTCGCCCTGACCCGGGGGAATCCTCAGCGAACGCGGAAACTGCTTTCACTGCAGCCGGTCGAAGAGATTTGGGGCGTGGGAAACCGTATTGCACGCAAACTCAATGTACTGGGCATTAAGACCGCGCTCGATCTGGCCCTGACGAACCCGGCCTTCATCCGCAAAAATTTCTCCGTGGTCCTCGAGCGAACGGTGCGGGAACTGAACGGGGAAAGTTGCATGTCGCTTGAGGAAGCCCCGCCGACAAAGCAGCAGATAGTCTGCAGCCGCAGCTTTGGTGAGAAGGTCACTGAATACGATTCGCTGCGGCAGGCTGTCTGTCAGTACGCAGAGCGGGCCTCAGAAAAGCTGCGTAAAGAGCGCCAGTACTGCCGGCATATTTCCGTTTTCATCAAAACGTCTCCGTTCGCCGTTAAAGAGCCTTACTACGGCAACGTGGCCACGGAGAAACTGCTTACACCCACTCAGGACACCCGGGACATTATTGCGGCCGCCACAACGGCTCTGGAGCGTATCTGGAAGGACGGGCACCGGTATGCCAAAGCCGGTGTGATGCTGAATGACTTCACCGGCTCCGGCGTTTCGCAGCTGCAGCTGTTCGACGAACGTCCGCCACGTCCTCACAGCGCCGAGCTGATGAAGGTTCTCGATGGCATTAATCATTCCGGTCTGGGACAGGTCTGGTTTGCCGGACGAGGGATTGCGCCTGCATGGCAAATGAAACGCAATATGCTCTCCCCTGCGTACACCACCCGCTGGAAAGATATTCCCGTTGCGAGGATCAGATAAATTCTGCTTTCAGAGAGAGCCAGTAGTGCTCGCCGCAGCCGAACGACATGGCGAAGCCCGCGAGTGAGCGAGGAAGCACCAGGGAACAAAACGAACATAATCTTCTTACGCGCCGAATACAGGAATCACTGTAACAATCTCAAAATCGGTATTGTGATAGAAACAACTGAACAGAGTGGGACCATGGTCCCAGTTAAATCCGGCGTGTGGAATCGATATTCCCGGTGGGGTTTGACGGGTGAGTTCTGCCACGCAAGTATGAGGTGGGACCGTGGTCCCAGTTAAATCCGGTGTGTGGAATCGATATTCCGGGCGGGGTTGACGGGTGAGTTCTGACACGTAAGTAGGAGGTGGGACCATGGTCCCAGTTAATCTGGTGTGTAGAATCAGTATTCCGGGATGGGTTAGCGTCTGAGTTCTAATATGCAGGTTGAGGGGTGAACCGTGGAACTAGTTAAGAAAAAGTAGCAGGAACTAGATTTTAAATTATGGTAACAATCAGGTTGAGAGAAGAAAACAGACCTTTTTAACAGCTCAGGGCTATAGTGCAGATAATAGCTGCTCCGGATGTATATATTTCGAAGCAGCATGTAACGCATTAAGGATATTGGAAATTAACGATAACGCTCGCTTGTATCATTAAACAAGCTAAACTTTTTGTAGGTCGCGCAGTATGTTTTCTATCTTCTCGATACACTCGGCAGGCAAACGAGATTTATCGAGATTAAAAATCACCTTATCGCCTTTGTATAGGGCTGTCGCACCAGGTACAAATTGATGACGGGTATTAAGATTAACTTTTTTACCTGATGGCTCTTTCAGAACATCCGTCAGTAAACCAATAACTTCCTCGGATTCAAAGATAACTCCCGCTTTCTTTTGCTCATGAAGCTGTTGTGTCCGTTGCAACAATAAAGCTTCTTTTCCCGAAAATGCTTTGTACAGCGCCTCCCCTGAGCGGGCGGAAAGTTCACCAGGATGAGTAAACAGGGCAACCACTGATTTTGGCAAATGGGCTGTGTTGATGCAACGCGTGATGATTTTACGGGAAATATTCTCAGCTTCAGCCAAAGCAGAGATATTGCCGTTAAAATCATTTTCCAACCGCTGTGCATAGCGCTTACCCCGTTCATAAGCACTGACTGGGCGGTAATCATTACCCAACCTAGATAACGACATCATCTGTTCGTCATCGAGATCGCCCACGAGAACGCGATAATCCGATGATGTCATTATGGCGGCTTTACGGCGACGACTGCCATCTGCAATCTCAATTACACCTTCTACCCGTCGTCCGAACGCAGGCGTCTGCTGACCACTCAGGAGAAAAGAGGGGATCAGATCATCAAGCGCGTCTTCGGTCAGTAGTTCCTGGTCACGTTCATTACCTGACCAGACTCTTGATACCGTTTCAACACTCTCGCCCGGGATGGCTTCAAGAACAAATTTCACTTCCCGACCACAAACCGGAAGCAGAATGGTATTCCCGCGGGCCATGGCTCCCACCCGTGCAATTAATGAATCAACCATCGGTGCAGCGGGTGCCGACTGTTCAGTTTCGGGGCGGATATCTTTTACGGTATGTTTTGGAATGACTGGTGCACGTTTCATTATCTGATCTCCCAGCGAGGTTTAATCAGGCGATCAAAAATTTCATTACAAACAGGCTCCCAGATAGCCAGCGCATTTCGCCAGGCTCCTGTAGATGAGCGCTGATCGATAGCCTGCTCAAATACCGTTCTCATACGGATCTGACCTTTACCGACTTCGTCGGTCTCGCGTACAACATTTTTCAGTACCATGCTTCCCCAGGCATCGCGGATCTGTTCTTCCATCCAGGGTGACTGTGAGCCATTGTTATTGCTGTATTTGGTCAGAAGAATTCTGACGTCAGGTTCAAAACCCTGCAGGTCCACGTTTTTTAACAGATCGCGCAGCATGTCAAAAAACTGAAGGGCAGAGGTGTAATCAAATAACTCTGCTGGCGTTGGCACGATGAGTACATCAGCAGCACAGACGACATTGATGGTACCAATACCGAGGTTCGGTGCACTGTCGATAACAATGACATCATAATCATGAGCCACCGTTTCGATGGCCAAGCGAAGCATCATATGAGGTTCTGTCGGCAGTTTTCCGTTGTCAAACCTTCCCATGAGCTCTGTCTCAATGCGGTGCAGGGCAAGGCATGACGGAATGATGTCGAGACCCGGCCAGCAGGTGGTTTTGACGGCATAGGCTGCATCATCGCGCTCACCGAGATAAAAAGGCAGCAGTGTATCTTCGGCATGGATATGCAAATCAGGGACCCAGCCGTGGTACATGGAGGCTGTGCCCTGTGGATCATTCCCTTCGACAAGCAGTACCCGCAACCCTTTCAGCGCTAGATCCTGTGCCAGGTGGACAGATACCGATGTCTTATAGACACCCCCTTTATGTGCTGCCACCGCGATGACGGGCGGAACGCTGTCATCAGGACGGCGCAGACGGGTGCCAAATACATCCCGCATATGGTTGATTTGTTCAATGGTGTAGCCCACCCGCTGCTCCACACGTCCACGCATTTCCATATCAGGATGGGGAAGGCGTCCTGCTTTTTCTGCATCACGGATTGCCTGAGAAGAAACGCCAATCAGATCGGCGGCCTCACCCACACGCCAGCGACGGGTAATTTTCCTGGCTTCCGGGCTATCATCGTTAAACTGTGCAATCGCGATTGCTTTCGTCATTTCATGACCGGCCGTAATGCACTGGTCAAGCGTTTCCATCAGTCCCATTCTCTGTTCCTTGTTATCATCTTTGCATTAATCTATTAAATCTTGGTGAAAGGCGCAAAGCAACATTAAAATTGCAAACCGTCTCAAAAATTGCAAAGCTGATCAAAATGCAACCGTATTCCGTTCAGCATCCGCTTGAAGGTTGCCGCATGCTTCAGTCAATATAATCCGCTCGCCGCAGAAAGCGTGCGCACGCAGGCGCATGCGTCGAGGAAGCGGAATTACTGATTACTAGCAGGGTGTGGCTGACGCTCTGAAGCTAACGAAGATCCACCGAATGGATCTGAATGGTGAGGAATTGACTACGGTATGCAGATTATTGACTGCGGTATGAATCACAATAGGAACAGGGAAGGGTAATGAAATGCATTTCTCTGCATATCACAGTCAATATTATTGACTTTCAGGGTGTTGTATTACCGGGTTGTTGTACCAGGATTCATATTGTGTCATGTCAGTCGTCCATATGTACGGGATGCTGTCAGTTATTCCATATTTCGATCCAGTAATTGATCCTTAAGGAGATCATGGTGAGATCAAAAAGAGATCCCCGGATCGTGCAGCGCCCCGCTACGCCTGAGCCCGGAGACTGTCTACATTAACTGTGGTGTGTGGTATGTTGACTGTTATGTGCGGGATCACCTATTGCGGTATGCAATTGTATTAACTGGGGTATGTATTTCCGTTGACTGTGATATGCGTATATACTTTCCTTTGTGGATAACCGCGGGTTAATAAAATGGCTATGGAAAATAATGAGTTACCCCTGAATCTTCAGGAGGTCAACAAGACAACGGGCGAAGTTGTTAAGCTGGATGTCAACAGCGCCAGTACTGTTCAGCCTGTTGCGCTCATGAGGCTTGGTTTGTTCGTTCCTACCCTGAAATCAACCTCCAGGAGTAAGACGAACCGCAAAAACGTCACGGATGCGACTGAGGAGCTCGTACAGCTGTCCATTGCCCGGAGTGAAGGGTATACCGATGTCAGGATCACCGGATCGCGCCTCGATATGGATACGGACTTCAAAGTCTGGCTTGGGATCATCCGTTCAATGTATGATTTTGGCGTCAAGGACGACACGCTCAAGCTGTCTTTTGTTGAGTTCGTTAAAATGTGTGGTTTTGACTCCCGGCGCTCTAACAAGAAAATGCGCGACAGGATCAGCAACTCCCTGTTCAAGCTGGCATCCGTAACCCTCAAGTTTCAGAGTGAAACGAAAGGGTGGACTACGCACTTGGTTCAGTCAGCCTATTACGACATCACTGCCGATGTTGTGGAGATCAGGGCAGAGCCCAAGCTCTTTGAGCTTTATCAAATGGACAGGCGGGTCCTGTTGCGTCTGAAGGCCATCGATGCCCTGCAGCGCAAGGAATCCGCACAGGCACTCTATACCTACATCGAAAGCCTGCCACAGAATCCGGCCCCTATCTCCATGAAGCGTATGCGAGACAGACTCAACCTAACATCTAACCTCTACACGCAGAACCACACGGTGCGCAAAGCCATGGCGCAGCTGAAGGATATCGGCTATCTGGATTACACTGAATTCAAACGCGGCCGGGCCACCTACTTCAGCGTGCATTACCGTAATCCTAAACTCATTAGTAGCAAGGTCGTTGTTCCCCGTGAGCCGGAAGAGGAAGTACCTGAGCAGAACTATGACGAAGTGATTAAAGCCCTGAAGGCTGCAGGTATTGATCCTCAGAAACTGGCAAAAGCGCTCGCCAGCGTGAAACCGGAAAATGACTGAGATATGCCGTTCTAGGGTTTGTTGACTGTGGTATGCGTTCTGCATACCACAGTCAATTTATACTGATTCATCATCACCTTCAGGTTTTGCCCGCCTTGACTGCGATATGCGGATACGCCTACCGGGGTATTGATATTGACTGCGGTGTGTGGGAAAGCGGGCAGTCTGCTGAACATCTTCACTGCGATATGTTTCCCTTCATCACTCAGTCAATATTGTGCGTCAGGCCGGATGCCCTGAGCCCGGTACTTTCACAAAGGGTCTTAACCCGTCGAGATCAAAGGATTTCGGGGTCAGCGTCCGGGATTCACCGATCCGCACATCCGTGTTACAGAAAGTGGAGAACAGCATGTGATGGCACAGGTCCGGCATATAGAAGAGCAGGGCTTTCACTTCGGAGGCGAGGAGGTACGCCAGGGGGGCGACGGTTAAGGTGGCCATCCTTCTGAGTGCGACCGCGGTCGCAAAGTCAACCCCATGGGCTATCGGCAACAGTGAAATGCGTTCTGGTTAAATGGGGTAATGCCAGGATGAGCAGGATCGGAACGAGAAGGTAAATAATGAAGAAGAGCTAAAGTGTGCTACGTGAATTCCGGCTATGTACCCTGTCAGTTTTCACGTAACGCAAGATTAATTTATTATCGGATAAGTGGGTTTCGTTACAACTGTCTGTAAACGTAAAAAAATTTAGTTATCTGATTTTCAGCATTGCAACAGCATCAGCCTCTGCCATTGAAAATTGCACTCGATGCCGTGCCGCCACATCCAGGGCAAAAACCTTCGTATAGACCTCAGTCGAACTGACCGACTTATGTCCCATTAAGCTCTGCAGCACCTTAAGCGGAATACCGGCGTACAGCATGTGCATCGCGTAGCTGTGGCGGAACGTGTGCGGGGTCACCGGCACTGAGAACGTCACCCCGTCGGCGGCAGCCGCATCAACTGCTTCATTTATCCAAGTCCTGACCGTCCTGTCTGTGATTTCCCAGATCCGTGCCTTCTCGGTTCTGCCGGTGCGTTTATTACGGCGCTCCAGCGGAATTTTCAGGGTGGCCACCATCATTTCCAGCTGGCTGGCATACTGTGGATCGGAAAGTGGAACGATACGATGAGGCTGGCTACCGGCCGGAGCACGGCCGGCCGTTCTGGTGGCTTTTTCGGTCCGCTGTTTGAGCGTGGCCAGCTGCACGAAAGGGTAGGGCGGTGCCAGCGAAAAATCCCCACGCGTAAGCGCCAGGGCTTCATTGATACGCGCGCCGGTATTCCAGAGGGTTGCCAGTAGCATTTTGCGGTGGAGATCTGGCACGTAGTGGAGCAGGGCGCTCACTTCCGGCGCCAGCAAGTATTTTGGCAGTTCGTCCTGAACCAGAGCCATCTGACGAAGAGCAAGTGCTGCCGGATAGTCAATAGCAACCGGCAGTTGCATCGATGCCATGCCTCCTGGGGCAGAGAGAAAACCAGAGACAGCGGGCAAAGTCATGGTGAGTTACCTTTCTGAGCAGAGGAGGAAGTCGTTTTTACCTGGATAACGGGCATTATTACGCGGTGATGCGCGTATCTGATAACCCGTTCAAGAGCGCTCCCCCTGGCAATACACAACTTTGGCCATAATGACCAGGAATATTCTTCAAGCCGATCATCAGGCATTGAGTTCAGTATTCTGAGCTGGCGGGACAGGTGGATAGCTCTTATTCCCAGGCGGCTGGCCTGATTGTTCAGCTCAACAATACCATCGTCGTCATAGGGGGAGCTTTCAATAAAAGCAGAGCTCACTGCCGAAACGCCCTCTTCCCTGAGAACCTCAAGTTGCTGAATCTGGTATAAGAGAGCTTGAGGTAAGGATCGCCAGTCCCCAGCGACTGAGGCAAAACTTAGTTCGGGGATCTGAAAGTTTGCAGTGATGCGGGCCTCATCATCACGTTCACCTTCATCCTGTGCTGCATGTAAGCAACGCTGCGCAAATCGCTCCAGCAAAAAAACTAGACCGGTACTGATATAAAGGCGTTCACTTTCTAGTTTCGCAGATGCAGTTCTTTCCTCACGCTTACGGGTAAAATGATGAGTCAGACCCACGCCACCCAAGGCTGCACCTATCGACGAAACCGCCGTAATGATCTGCGGCCACAGGCTGGCACCTTCCTTCACCACCTTCACGCCTTCAGTCGCAATAAACCAGTCAGCCATATGTGTCCCTTTATTGATAAATCCCGCCCGTGCGTTTTTACCGACCGGGTTCAGAATCCGTCCTTCATTCGCCGCTGCACTGACAGCCAGGTGAGCTCTTCCAGCCCGTCCGGGACGATCCGCTCCGGATTGGTGTAGATGGCGCTGGCATCCCCGGTCAGCCACCAGGAGCCGGAGGCCCGGATACGTTCGGCCACCGTCAGGCCGTCCCAGGTCACAATCAGCCAGGTGTGCACGCCATGATCCTCAGGGGGGCGGAGCCAGAGTCGCTGATGGCCGAGGGCGGTCAGCGCCCGCCAGACGGTTTCAAGTGAAACCGGGACGCGCTCGCTTTCGTGGAGGGATTTATTCATGTGCAACAGTCACTATTGGTTATTGTTTTCGTGACATCCCTGATGATGATCGTCCTTAAATTACCCTGTCGTAATCATTACTAATATGATAAAAAGCCTGCGTATAGCAACTCTTGTAAATTACCGGACGCCCGTTTCAGGGTGATCCGACTTTCATGAATATAGCAACTTTCCGGAAGTTTACCACGCACACGGAATAACCACACCGCCCTTTTATGGGGGTGAGCGGGCGGTCACGGGGCAGGGCAGGAACACAACATATAGCGTCATTCGCAGCTGAAGGTACCGCTACATCTTGTGTCATGGGGCCGCTGCGCGCCTGTGGGTTCTGAAAGATCCGGAACTACCTTTTTTCGGATCTCAGCGGAAAAAGAGAAGAAAGCGTATAGGTCATGCATATCCATATGCCTGACATCTGCATAGGTAATGCATACGCATATACTCACCATCTGCATATGCTTTACCTATACAGATCTGTTCCGGAGGCATATACTTCACCTATGCGGGAATACTCCCTGGCACACTCAGCATATGAGGAAAAACCATGCGCACAGTCTCTATTTTTAAAAACGGCAACAACCGCGCCATCCGTCTGCCCCGCGATCTGGATTTTGAGGGGGTGAGCGAGCTGGAGATCGTCCGGGAAGGGGACAGCATCATCCTGCGTCCCGTCCGGCCGACCTGGGGCTCGTTCGCGCAGCTCGAAAAAGCTGACCCGGACTTTATGGCGGAGCGCGAGGACGTTGTCAGCGACGAAGGACGGGTTAACCTGTGAACAAAATCTATATGCTCGACACGAACATCTGCTCGTTCATCATGCGCGAGCAGCCGGAAGCCGTGCTGAAGCGCCTGGAGCAGGCGGTGCTGCGGGGTCACCGCATTGTGGTTTCGGCCATTACCTACGCCGAGATGCGCTTCGGCGCCACCGGGCCGAAGGCCGCGCCGCGTCACGTCCAGCTGGTTGACGCGTTCTGCGCCCGCCTCGATGCCATCCTGCCCTGGGATCGCGCCGCGGTGGACGCCACCACGGAGATTAAGGTGGCGCTGCGCATGGCCGGCACGCCGATTGGCCCGAACGACACGGCGATTGCCGGACACGCCATCGCCGCCGGCGCCGTGCTGGTGACGAATAATACGCGGGAATTTGAGCGGGTGCCGGGTCTTGTGCTGGAAGACTGGGTAAGATAACGCTGAAAACAATACAGGCGGTCTGGCGCTGCCGGACACTCTTTCAGTCAGCGGTATATAAAGGAATAAAAGATGCCTCTGATCACGCGGCTTATGCTGCAAAACTTTAAAAAGTTTCCGGAACTGGACCTGCGCTTCACTCATGACCGTAACATTCTGGTCGGGGACAATGAGTCCGGGAAAAGCACGATTCTGCTGGCCCTTGACCTTGTGCTGAGTGACAGCCGGCACCGGGTCGAGGCACTGGGTGTGGAATCGCTCCTGTCCCAGTCAGCCGTCAGGCAGTTTCAGGAAGGTGAGCGCCGCGCCGATCGGTTACCCGTGCTGACAGCTGACGTTTTCCTGAGTAACGGGGGAGATCCTGACCTGAACGGCAGGCAAAATCTGGCGGGTATCGATGCGGATGGTCTCAGAATGCGCATTGCACCCATGACGGAGGAATACGCTCAGGATATTCACCATGTCCTGCAGCAGGATCCCGATAATTTTCCCTATGAATACTATTCCGTGCGGTTCAGCACCTTCTCCGGCGGTCATTTCGCCGGCTTCAGACGCTATCTGCGCCATCTGCTGTTAGACAGTGCACGCATCGATAACGAGCACGCCGCACAGGAATATACGCGCACGGTTTACAGCGTCAATGTGCCGGTGGCCGATCGGTACCGGCTTGAAAACAGTTACCGGCAACAGAAAATGCACTTCTGCACCCGGCATCTGTCCGCCATAAACGACACGCTGGAAACGTATCAGTTTGGCGTGCGTTCCGGTGCCAAATCAGGTCTTGAGGCGAATCTGGACATTACCGAGGACGGTATTTCCATTCGTCACCGTGGAAAAGGAAGGCAGTGCTTCATCAAAACGGAGTTTGCACTGCAGCGGCATCAGCAGCAGGGAGAGCTCCACGCACTGTTGCTTGAGGAGCCGGAGAATCATCTCAGCCATGTCAGTATGAAGAGGCTGGTTAATCAGCTTGCCGCTGAACGGCAGACGCAGGTGTTTATTGCCACACACAGCAGCCATATCTCCTCCCGCCTCGATCTGCGTAAGGCAATCCTCCTCGGGCCTGCCCGGCCGGTACTGATGAATGAACTTTCCGCTGAGACTGCCGCCTTCTTTATGAAAGCACCGGATAATAACGTGCTGGAATTTGCGCTGGCCAGACGTGTGCTGCTCGTGGAGGGGGATGCTGAGTTTATTCTGATCGAGGCCTTTTATCGCCGCCTGTATGGCAGGGCGCCGGAGGATGACGGGGTTCACATCATCGCTATCGGCGGAACGAGTTTCCGTCGTTATCTTGAGCTGGCCCGTCTTCTGGAAAATCGCGTCGCGGCCCTTCGTGATAATGACGGCAACTACCAGCAAAATTGCGATGAACGCTATGCTGACGTGCTTTGTTCCCGCACCCGGGTATTTGCCGATCGCGACAACACCCGATCCACATTTGAAATCTGCCTGTATCAGGATAACGCTGGTCTGTGTGATGCGCTTTTCCGCGGAACCCGCCGGACACTCACGGTGCAGGAATACATGCTGGCCAATAAGGCAGAAGCAGCATTCCGGCTGTTACAGCTGCACGCCGAAGAGCTGACAGTACCTGATTATATTCAGAGGGCACTGGCATGGATAAGAGAGTGATATTTGCGGTTGCCGGCTCGGGCAAGACCACGCTGCTGATACGACGGTTGAGTGAGGACCGGCGGACGCTGCTCCTGACCTTCACAGTGAATAATGAAGCGCATCTGCGGGCGCAGATTATCAGACGTTTTGGCTTTATCCCGGACGGGATCAGGGTGATGACCTGGTTTGAGTTTCTGCACGGTTTTTGCTTCCGGCCTTTCCTGCAGGAGCAGCTGGCATCGCGTGGCCTGAGCTTCGACCAGCCCCCACCCGGAATACCGCGCACGAATGCCCGGCATTATCAGGATCCCGCCGGACGGCTGTATCACCGGCGGCTCGCACACCTGCTGACAGCCCGGGGGCTGCTGCCGGATATCCGTACCCGGCTTGCCCGTTACTACGATGAACTGCTTGTCGATGAAGTCCAGGACTTTGCCGGACATGACTTTAATTTTCTGCTGGAGCTCTGCCGCGCGGAAATCACTGTGCTCTGTTGCGGCGATTTTTATCAGCATACCTTTGACACAAGCCATGACGGCAACGTTAATTCAACGCTGCACGATGACATTACGCGATATGAGGCCCGCTTCGACGCAGCCGGTTTCACGGTTGACCGGGACACGCTCAACCGGACATGGCGTTGCTCGGCTTCAGTGTGCGAGTTTATCACCGGGCAGCTGAACATCCGTATCGCTGCCCATGGGACACATGCCACCCTGATTGAAACGATCGCAGATGCAGAGCGCGCTTCCACCCTGCACGCTGATAATACGGTGATTAAGCTCTTCTATCGTGAACATCACCGTTACGGCTGTTACTCGCTGAACTGGGGCGTCAGTAAAGGGCTCGACCACTTTCAGGATGTCTGCATTGTGATGGGACCCACACACTGGAAGCTTCTGAATCGTCAGGAACTGGCAGCCCTTCCGCCGTCGTCCCGTAACAGGCTGTACGTGGCATGCTCACGGGCGCGCGGCAACATTTATTTTGTCTCAGAAACTCATCTGCGCCGATTCAGGGTCTGAATCAGTTGATCCTCCATTGCGCAATATCCAGTAAAACAAGCTCTTCTTGGCCGCACACACCTGTATTTCGTTCAGATTCGGAAGGGATTTCATAAGCACTCCGGATGTAGTAGACAACGCCTGTTTCTGCGTGTAATCTACCATCTAGTTGATTGGTTGATTTTCAATTAATCATTAATTAAATCCGCACTGTATCTCAGGAGTTAAAATGACTGATTTAAAAAAACCTTTTGCTGACGCTAATGTTATTCGCGGTACACGAGAAGCTATTCGCCAGCATCCAGAACTGGGCAATCTCACCTTTAACATGAAGAGTAAATCCAACGGTGGAGTATCCGTCCGAGTGGAAACTCATGCGACTATCCAGAACGGCAAGGTTGATACCAGTCGCTCCGGAAAATTTGCTAATGTTGGCGATGAACCTGCTGATTTATCGGGTACTGATAGCGGTATGGGCCCAGCTGAATACATTTTGCAGGCACTTGCCGGTTGTTATACCGCGACTCTGACTGTGATGGCGGCAGAAAAGGGCATTGAACTTGATGGTATTGAACTTGACCTGAATTTCGACATTAATCTGAACGGTTTCCTGGGTCTTGACGAAAAAGTTCGCAACGGGGCGAAAGCGATCCGTGTTGGCGTTAAGCTCTCCAGTCCGACCGCCAGCCGTGAACAGCTTGAAGAAATGGTTCGTGCTCTCCCAGAAAGCTCGCCGATCCACGATACCCTGGCGAACCCGGTCAGTATTGATACCCGGTTGGTGTAGGTAAAACTCAGAGAGGGAAATGCCTGAACACTGTCATTTCCCTACTGCCTGATGGCTATTAACTCCGACCAAAACGCGTTATCAGAGAAGGTTAAATTACTGTTGTGAACTGATGTCCCCTTGCAGGGAACAACAGGCGCAGATAATATCTACCAACTAGTAGATTATAATTGTGAGGATTATATGTCAGTCATGACACGAGAAAGGCTTCTGAATGAAGCGGACCATCTGATGCGCGAACGGGGTTACTCTGCATTCAGCTATGCTGATTTGTCAAAGAGTATTGGTATCACTAAGGCCAGTATTCATCACCACTTCCCAACCAAAGACGTTTTGGGCGAACAAGTGGTGATTCAGGCCCATACCGATACCAAAAACCGATTTGAACAGATTGAAAAGACGGAGAATACGGTTGCGCAGATGCTTACCGCTTACGTGGAGCTTTTCATCGAGAGCTATCGCACGTCGCGTATGCCGCTGTGCTGTGCTTTGTCTGCGGAAATGGCCAATCTGCCACCGAATATCAGAGTTCAGGCGACCGAATATTTCGATATGCAGATTGCCTGGTTGACCAAAATTGTCAGCCGTGGCGTTGATGCAGGGGAACTGACTGCTGACTTGCCGCCATCAAAAATGGCGCTGCTTATTTTGAATTTATGCGAGGGCGCTAGCGTTGTTTCCCGGGCGATTAATAAGCCTGAGCTTTTCAACGATACGCTTGAACAGATCCTAATGATTGTTAAAAGAAAATAATTCTGGAGATGACCCCATGTTAGATTGGAATGAATACCGCTCAGAAGTGATGCAACGTGTTGGTGATCTGGGTAAGCTGACCCCGGAAACGCTAAAAGGCGTCATGGCTTTGGGCAACGCCGGCAATAAGACCAACCTTCTGGGCGCGAAAGTGCGTGAACTGATTGCACTGGCATGTGCGGTGACGACTCGCTGTGATGGTTGCATCGCCGTCCATGCCGAAGCTGCCGTTAAAGCTGGCGCCACAGAAGAAGAAATTGCTGAAGCCCTGGGTGTGGCGATCAACCTGAATGCAGGCGCTGCAGTTGTCTATTCAGCACGTACGCTGGATGCGATTAAGCAACTGAAAGCGTAATAGTTATCGCGCTGAAAATATAAAAGGGCATGACTGCCCTTTTTTCACTTCTGACAGACATTGTCATCATGCTCTCTGGCATTAGGTCTGATATGGCTTTCATTGCACCTTTTCAGAACGAAAACAGACTTTATTTCTCGTTAAACACATTTCTTACCCATTCGGCCAAAGCCTGAACGCCCGGTCGGTTAAGGTTTTCTCGTGGCATAATGAGGTCATATCCTCGCCCGGCGGGTATTTCTATTTCAAAAGGGGCGACCAGTCGGCCCTCATCGAGGTAATGTCGAATGAGTCGTTTTCTGCCCATGATGATACCGCCGCCATTGAGTGCCGCTTCAATCGACATCTGACAATTGTTGAAGCTTAAAAAATTATCTTCAACGGGCAGGTTTTTGCCAGACTCCCTGCACCATTCTCGCCATTCTGAAAAAACATTCTGGGAGTCAACGGATTCAGAGGTATGAATGAACGGGACTTCAGCTAACCAATGGTTTGCTTGCCTGATTTTTTTTGCAAGAGATGGAATACAGACGGGAACCAGCATCTCTTCAGATAACCGTTCGCAGTAGAGATCGGGGTATTTCAGATTACTGTAGTAGATAGCGACATCTACCCGTTCAAGATTAAAATCTACCAGACCGGCCCTCACTCTGAAATTGATATTCAGCCCTGGCCACCGTTCGGTAAATACCGGTAAGCGTGGCATCAGCCAGAGAAAAGCGAAGGTAGGTGGAAGGCCGACAGACAAGGTTCCTCTCAGCCCCTGCACGCGAATATCTTCTATTTCATCACTGATGCGTTTAAGTGAAAACGCGAGTACGCCAAGTAAACGCTCCCCTTCATCGGTCAATTGAAGTTTTCTGGTCATTCTGATAAACAGTCTGAATCCGAGCATGGATTCAAGAGAACGAATGCGCTGGCTAACGGCCCCTTGTGTCAGATTGAGGGTTGTCGCCGCCTTAGTAAAGCTCATATGCAGTGCTGCCGTTTCAAACGTATGCAATAGTGCCAGTATGTTCTGTTGAGCGAGCATTCATTATTTTCCTTCTTAATTTTTCTTATGCATTATTTACAGTAATGCATACCCCGGAATTGATCGTTTGTCCACTAAGCCCCTTGTCCTCTTTAATTGGCCCAACAGACGTCCTGACAACAACGATGAGGGGAATATCTAATGAAGGGTCTTAAGTTAGTGGTTATTGGAGCGGGTTCAAGCTACACACCTGAACTGATGGAAGGCATTATCAAGCGTCAAAATGAATTTCCGATCCGCGAGTTATGGCTGGTTGATATTGAGGATGGCCGTGAAAAAATGGCGATCATTGCGGGCCTCACCCGACGGATGCTGGAAAAAAATGGGCTGGATATACCGGTTTATGAAACCCTTGACCGCACAGAAGCACTGCCCGGTGCCGATTTTGTTTGTTCTCAGTTCAGGGCCGGTTGCCTGGAAGCACGGATCAGCGACGAAAGGATATCGCTGAAATACGACATGATCGGTCAGGAAACCAATGGGCTGGGTGGGTTTGCCAATGCATGCCGCACTATCCCGATTGCATTGGCTATAGCGAAAGAAATGGAACAACTGTGCCCGGATGCCTGGTTGCTGAACTTTACCAACCCGTCGGGAATGGTCACTGAAGCGATACTGAAATACAGCAAAGTCAAAACCGTAGGGCTGTGCAATGTGCCTGTTATCATGCAAAAAGGTATTGCCAGTGCTTTAGGTGTCAGTGACATCAATGAATTTATCATGCAGGTCGCGGGACTTAATCACTTCATTTTTGCGCGCCATATTTTTCATGAAGGTAAGGATAAGCTGCCTCAGGTTATTGAGCTGATTTCAGAGGGGAATGATCCGTTGGTGCCTAAAAATATTCCTCCTTTCAAATGGCCGGATCGGTTGTTGGCGAATATGGGAATGATACCTTGCCCCTACCTGCGTTATTACTACATGAGCGACGACATGTACCGTCAGGAGCTTGGCGAAGCACAAGGGGAAGGGACTCGTGGTGAGATCGTAAAGGAGCTCGAAAGAGAACTATTCGAAATTTATCGAAACCCGGAACTCGCCGAGAAACCGAAAGCGCTGGAAGGTCGGGGAGGGCAGTACTATTCGGATGCGGCATGTGAATTGATGAGCGCAATATATAACGACAAACGCATCATCATGCATGTCAATACGCGAAACGATGGTGCGATTGCGGGCCTGCCGGATGACTGTGCGGTTGAGGTCAGTTCAATGATCACCCGTTCAGGACCTATACCACTGAATGTCGAACCTTTCCCGGAAGATGTACTTCGTCTGATTCAACTGATGAAAAGCTTTGAGCAATTGACCATTGAGGCAGCCATCAGTGGTAATCGGTATACGGCATGGCGCGCCTTGGTTATTAATCCCCTGGTCAAAAGCGGTCAACTGCTTGAAAATGCATTGGATGAAGTGATCGAACATAACAAAGCGTTGATGCCGGCCTTCCAGCGCAATAAATAACGCTAAGCAGACTGGTCGGTTATTTTATAACAAAGCGGTTATCACTCTGAACGAGGGGGAACCGCTTGCCGATGATGCATCAGACCGCTAAGAGACTTTTTTAAACATAGATAAAAAGGCATTACTGCCCTTTTTTCAGCTCTGACAATGCTTGCTGATAAAACCCTGCCGATTTAACACCCGGTATACGCTGGACCAACTGCCCATCCTTGAACATCAGTACGGACGGCAGCCCCCAAATTTCATATTTGGTGGTCAGCACCGGTGCCAGATCCACATTCACTTTGCCGACTTTGACGTCGCTTTCAGTCTGCTCGGCAAAATGGTTAAAAATGTCTTCGCTCATCTGGCAAGGCGGGCACCAGGGGGCAGAGAAGCGCACCACCGCAACCCCTTCATACCTCTCGATTTCTCTAAAATTATCTTCATTGTAAAGGGCTAATTCACGCATCATTCACTCCTGTACGTTGTAACTTGTGAACAATTCTACCTACCAGTTGATAGAATTAATTAACATAAAAAGCTATCATCAATTGAAAGGTACTTAAGCGAAGACAATGCCATGTTTTATCAATGGTTAAGCGTCATCTTATGTGGACGGCGTGCTGAGAATTGTGATATTTCACTCCATCTGAATGAGAAAACTGACGTATTGTAAAATCGGGATTACTTTATAAAAAAGCAAGCCCATCCATAAAGTGTCGGCCTACAGGGCTGGCCTATTCCTTTTCGTAAGGCGATGATGGAAAGAACATTATCCAGTCGTATTAATGTGGGGAGTACAGCGCATGTGCTGCATACGCAGCCCCTGATGATGCGCCATATCACTATAGATGAACCCACAATAATCCTGGTCCGCCATGGCAGGAAAATAATCCGCTGGGCGCAAGAGGAGATAACGCTGGAAGCGGGTGACGCGGTGGTCATCGGGGAGGGGCACTCTTTTGATATCATCAATACACCATCACCTTTAACGGGTACGTACGAAGCATCATGGCTGAGTTTTTGTGCCGATTTCGTCCAAAACTACTGCTTCATGCATGCCCCACGTATGAGCATGCACGAAGCAAATAAAATGGCGGAGCCAGGCAACAGTTTTCGCCAGGCCTTTTATCACACTGCACAGGCCATTACAGATACTGAAAACATACCTGAAAGTATCGTGGCCAGGCGTATGGAAGAGATGCTGAGTTGGCTGGATGAATACCGCATTTTCTTCGCGCTGAAACAACATACCGGACTGGCGATAAAAATCCGCAAACTCGTTGCAGCAGACATATCACAAGACTGGAATACTGCGCAGGTAGCGGCTGCATTTGGTATGTCGGCCACCACCCTGAGACGCCATCTGCATGCCGAAAATACGTCATTCACCCATCTGGTGACTGACATTCGCATGTGCCGCGCCCTGACACTTTTGCAGGTGACCGATCTTTCAGTCACCCGCATATCCCTGGAAGTCGGCTATGAAAATCCGTCTAAGTTCGCCGCCAGATTTCGAACTCGCTTCGGATTCAGCCCCAGCCTGGTCCGGGTTTCCGGCCAGGCTATCGGCAACCTGGCTGCGGTTAGCGGCCCTGCGTAATCTGAAGATGCGCTTCGCCCAGTGAGTTCGCTTTTGTCATAAAGCCGACCAGGGCGGGCGTCGAGTCCGCCGTTATTCCCGGAAGTTTGTCGACACGAAGTGCCGTCAGCGTGATCTCATAACGGTGCGTTTCACCCTTCGGCGGGCAAGGGCCGCCATAACCCGGGATACCGAAATCAGTCCTGGTCTGAAGAGCCCCTTGCGGGAGATTTTTGTTATCCGCCGTTATCCCCGCCGGTAACGAATGAAGCGATGAGGGTATATTAACCACCTGCCAGTGGATCCAACCGAGGCCTGTCGGCGCATCCCGATCATAGATTTTGAGAGCGAAGCTATGGGTTCCTGCCGGCGCACCACTCCAGTTAAAAGAGGGGGCAAGGTTTCCACCACTGCACCCAAATCCATAAGGTGAACTCAGGGTTTGAGCCACGGGGAAATGGTTTTTTTCAAGCTCATGACTTGTCAGCGTAAAACCGGCTGCAAAAGCGACCTGACTCGACAACGCCAGGCATAATGTACTGATAACTGTAAGGTGATGTCTGGACATTTACTCTTCTCCATAGGGGGGTGATTAATATCCGAATGATAAGAGGAGAGAAAGAGCCCGCGCCGCCCTGAACCGGCCAGTCTTAGCTCCATAACGCCCAAAAATGATATTTGTAATTCTCTGATTTCACAGGATGACGACCATCTCGCCGACGGCAGCTCACCTTACGCGGTATTCCCGGTGCCTGTCTGCTGTGACAAAAGAACAGCATGATTTGTTCTTTTACCTATTGACCAATCAACTAGTAGGTAGTTATAGTGCAACCATGCGCTTAACCGGCATCAGGTAGCGATCGTCAGCTCCCCGGCCCGCTAAGTATTAACTCCGGCCCCAGCGGGGCTTTTCTCTCTTTCGCCTTGCGAGGTACATGATGAGTAAGTTGTTCACCCCCTACAATCTGTCAGGCATGCAGTTAAAAAACCGCGTGGTCATGGCCCCGATGACCCGCACCCGCACAATGAACGACGTGCCGGATGACGTCGTTGCACTTTACTACGCCCAGCGCGCCTCTGCGGGGCTGCTTATCACCGAAGGCATGCCCGTTTCTGAAGAAGGGCGCGGCTATCTGTATACCCCGGGGATCTACAACGCTGCACACGTTCAGGGCTGGCGCAAAGTGACCGATGCGGTACATGCGAAGGGCGGCCGTATTTTTGCTCAGTTGTGGCATGTGGGCCGTATGTCTCACGTCTCTCTTCAGCCAGGTCACATAGCACCGGTTTCAGCGGGCACCGTTCAGGCGGTCAATACCACCGTTTTTGCGCTGACCGAATCCGGAGAACCGGGCCCGGTTGTACCAAGCCAGCCGCGCGCACTGGAAACGCATGAAGTGAAACGCATCACGGCAGACTTCGTGCACTCCGCACGCCTGGCGATGGAAGCCGGTTTTGACGGCGTGGAAATCATGGCGGCAAACGGATTCATCTTTGACCAGTTCCTCAGTAGCGAACTGAACACCCGCACCGACGAATACGGCGGCTCGGTGGAAAATCGTCAGCGTTTCCTGCTGGAGACCATTGACGCCGTGGCGGAAGCCGTGGGTAACAGCCACGTTGCCGTGCGCCTGTCACCGTTTGGCCGCATTTATGACCTCGCGCCGTATGAAGGTGAAGAGCAAACCTGGTCAGCCATCACCGACGCGCTCGGTCAGCGGGAACTGGCCTACGTACACCTTTACTATCAGCCGGTGTACACCAAAGCGCCACTTCCGGAAGGCTTCCGTCGCCGTTTTCGCAACACGTTTAAAGGCACCATCATTGCTGCCGGCGGTTTTACCCGTGATATCGCAGAGCAGGCTCTGGAAGATGATGAGCTGGATCTGGTGGCATTTGGTGTGCCCTACATCGCTAACCCGGATCTGGTTGAAAGAATGCAAAACGGCTGGCCGCTGGCAGAAAGTGACCGCACCACCTACTACGGCGTCAGTGGTTCCCCGGAAAAAGGCTATACCGATTACCCGGTCTGGCAGGCGCAATAAATCCCATACGGTCGCGGTTCTCTGATAAGTGAGCCCGACCGCCCAACGTCTTTGAGGAATCATTATGCAAACGCTGAAACCCACCCTTACCATCGATATCTGGTCAGATTTGGTCTGCCCGTGGTGCTGGATTGCTAAAAAAAGATTTGAACAGGGTCTGAATCGCTTTGAATTTCGCGACCAGGTGGTGATCCGCCATCACAGCTACCGTCTGGCCGGTGGTACTCCCGCGATGCCTTTTAAGGATGCCATCGTTAAAAAGCTGGGCAGTCAGCATTCAGCGGAGCTGATGATGAATCAGGTGGGCACCGCCGGTAAATCTGAAGGTCTGATCTACAACTTCGACGGCATGATGTTTGGTGATACAGAAGATGCACACACCCTGCTGGTTGCCGCGCGTAAGGCCGGAATTGCGGACGCGGTGGAAGAACGTTTTTATCATGGCAGTATCACCGAAGGTCGCTCTCTCTTTGACCGTCAGCAGCTCGTTGCCATGGCCGTAGAAGCCGGTATGCCGAAAGCTGACGCTGAAGCCGCCCTGGAAAATGACGATTTTCGCGCCACCGTTTCCGACGATGAAGCCCACGCACAGTCTATTGGCCTCAGCGGCGTTCCGGTTTTTGTGATGAACGAAAAATATGCCATCAGCGGGGCTCAGGGGGCAGACAACTTTTTGAATGCCCTGCGTCAGGTCTGGGATGAACAGCAAACCGAATTTTCAGCCACTGCGGGTCAGACCTGCGGAACGGATGGCTGCAGTATTTAATCCGTCAACCGCCGGCAGTTTCACGCTGCCGGCAACGTCTTACCCCCCAGTAATGGAGTCAGAAAATGAACACATTTTTCAAAGGTAAAAAACTGCTCGTCGTCGGCGGTACCAGCGGCATGGGCCTGGCCGTGGCACGCATGGTACTGGAAGCGGGCGGCAGTGTCGTGCTGACCGGGAATAAAAAAGACAAAGCCGAAGCGGTACAAAAAGAGCTGAGCCCGCTGGGACCGGTTGCGGTCATCGCGGCCAACCTGATGACCGAAGAAGGTATGGAAACTATCCG
The DNA here is from genome assembly GCF_048684445.1 of Enterobacter sp. BNK-34. Lineage (NCBI taxonomy): Bacteria > Pseudomonadati > Pseudomonadota > Gammaproteobacteria > Enterobacterales > Enterobacteriaceae > Enterobacter > Enterobacter sp. BNK-34. The sequence continues at coordinate 42,196 of NZ_JBLQUA010000002.1, read as the reverse complement.
TCAGGAAATTAATGCTCACCATCGCGATATCAGCCTGATGGTGAATGCCGCCGGGATCTTCATGCCCAAAGGATTTACCGAGCACAGCTTTGCCGATTATGACATGTACCTTTCGCTGAACCGCGCCACGTTCTTTATTACGCAGGATGTCGTGAAGAACATGCTCGCCGCGAAGCTCGAAGGGTCTATCGTCAACGTCGGTTCGATTGGTGCTCAGGCTGCACTGGGTGACTCGCCGGCCTCGGCCTATTCAATGGCAAAAGCGGGTCTGCATGCCCTGACGCGTAATCTGGCGATTGAGCTGGCCAGCGCGGGTATTCGTGTCAACGCGGTGTCTCCCGGGATTGTTCATACGCCGATATACGAAGGCTTCATGGACAAAGCGGATATCGCAGATGCTATGAAGTCGCTGAACGATTTCCACCCGCTGGGACGCGTCGGAACTGCCGAAGATGTGGCAAACACTATTCTCTTCCTGTTGTCTGACAAAACCTCATGGGTGACGGGCGCTATCTGGGATGTCGATGCGGGCATCATGGCGGTCAGACGATAACCCCGTGACGCTGGCATAAGCCGCCCCTTAAGGGCGGCATTTTTTTGTCGCCAGACATGTCATCAGCAGGCTTCACTCAGGATATTCACGACCTGTTCATCCGTGCCTTTTGTGTTCCCGGCACAGGGTGTTATGCCGGGTTCTGACGACATCCTGACAGGACAAAACGGCCAGAGAGAAAGGGGTTATACACGATGAGGAGCCGGTATCCGCAGTACCTGTGAAATTCTTTTCATCCCTGCTGTCAGCATACTCCGTGGGCAGGCCAGATTTAACCGGATATATCCGTCCCCATTGTCGACAAACAGCAAGCCCCCTTCAAGAAGGACCCCTGACTCCCGGGCAAAATACAGCGATAAATCCTCACCCGCGGTGTCGGGCAGGTAGCGGCTAATATCTATCCAGGCCAGATATGTCCCTTCGGGGATCGAGAACCTGGTTTCGGGTAAATAGCTTTTGAGATAGTCGTGCAGGTACTGGAAATTGCCGTCAATATATTCCCTCAGATGGACAAGCCAGTCATCACATTCACTCCACGCCGCTTTGTTTGCTGCCAGGCTCAGTGGAGAGATGAACTCGTCGTGTCTGAGACGCCACTCGCTTCTGACACCGGGATCCGGAATAATGATATTTGCCAACAAATTCCCGGCCAGATTGAATGTTTTACTCGAGGACATGCAGGTAATAATGCGTGTAGAATCAGGGAAAAGAGAAGCGGCCGGTGTATGACCGATACCACTTCGTGACAGGTCGCAGTGAATTTCGTCAGATATCACCCAGATGTCATTGGCCAGGCAAATTTCAATAATCCGCTTAAGTTCATCAGGCCGCCAGACTCGTCCGGTCGGGTTATGCGGATTACACAGGAAAAGAATTTTCACACGTAAATCGGCCTGACTGGCTTTGCGTGCAAAGTCTTCCCAGTCAGGTTCCCAGCCACCTGCTGATTTTTTTAACGCCGAGTACACCACGCGACGCTGACTGTATTCACCCGCCTTTTTAAACGGGCCATATGAAGGCGTCATAATAAGAATACTGTCATCCTTATCGGTCAGAAGCGGGACGAGACGGTTCAGCGCGGGAATAATGCCCGGAGACAGCACAATGTCTTCCGTTTTGAAACGGTGACCATATTGTCGCTCACACCAGTTGCCAAAGATGTCATAGTATTCTTCGTCGTAGATTTTAGTGTAGCCGAGTATTTTTCTATCCAGACGGTCTCTGATGGCCTGAAGAATCGGCGCTGGTGTGGCAAAAGCCATGTCAGCAACCCACAGGTTGATTAATCCTTCTGCCGGATACCTCATTGCAAATTCGGATTGCCCCGCAAACAGGTATTCCCTCCAGCCGTCCACGGTCAGACTGTCTGTTTTCTCTCTGCTTACGTACTCATCAAAATCATATTTCATTTCATGAACCTGCCTTAGGTGTAGTCTGAAACGTCGACCTCAGTATTCCTGTCAGTCTGATGCCGGAGCGGGAAAACTGGCTCGTGTGATTAACATAAGAGAATCATTACAACTGCATGAATTAATTGCGTTATTGAGGTTTTCTCGCCTTTGCCATCGGCTGACGGGGGGATTTCTCGCGTGTCACCATCACGATGCCCGCCAGCACCGCCAGGGCAGAAAATATCGTTCTGACCGTCAGTGATTCACCCAGGAATACCACCCCCCCTAGCATTGCCAGGCAGGGAACGCTGAGCTGAAGGGTACTGGCGGTAATAGAGCCGAGGGAGGGTAAAAGGGTATACCACAATACATAGGCACCGGCTGAGGCGACGGCACCGGACAGCAATGACAAAGCAATGCCTGCAGCATCAGAGTGACCCTGCTTCATAAACAGCAACGTAAGAGCGAGAGCCATCGGTGCTGCGAGAATAAAATTAGCCGCCGTTGAAGCCCCGGCAGCCTGGCCCACCCTCCCTCTGACGGAATAGGCGGCCCAGGCTAATCCGGAAACGATCATCATAAGTGCACTGTAAAGCGGCGGTGCCTTCGTCCCGGGTAACAGCAGGGCAGCAATTCCCGTCAGAGCCAGAACTAAACCGCAAGCCCGCATAGCGGAGAGTGATTCTCCTTTAAATAATCCGTGGATCACCATCGCAAACTGTACGGCACCAAAAAGTAACAGCGCACCAGCCCCGGTATCGAGATGGATATAGGCGACAGAGAACAGCACCGCATACACCATGAGGTAAAATCCGCTCAGCGGACGCCACAGCGATAATGTGGTCCTGGCATGAAAAAACAGGAAGGGGGACAGGACGAATGCACCACTGGCGAGCCTGAGGCTGCTGAATGAAAGGGGATCAATGTGGCCTCCCTGCAGGGCCAGACGACACAGTATGGAGTTTGCTGCAAATGCCAGCATTGCCAGTGATATTTTAAGAATGAGCGCGCACCTGGCCATTCGAGAAGTCCTCACAAAAGTCTTGTAAACTACCATCTAGTTGGTAGCATAGCGTAAGTGATCACCGAACAGGAAGCAATAATCAGTTTTCAAACTGGAAGGTGAGGACAGGCATTCGGAATGAATTCTGTTTCACATCCCCAGTAAAGGAAGGAAAACGCGTTATGCCAGATGCAGAGCAGAAGATTATTTTTCTCCTGCGATCAAACATATGACATCAGTTTAAGGCCCGGAATATCCTATGAAAAAACTAAAATTTACGTTCAAAAATGCGGCGGGTGAAGAACTGGCCGGATTGCTTGAACTTCCTGAAAATCCAAAAGCGTTTGCGCTGTTAGCTCATTGTTTTACGTGTGGCAAAGACCTCAAAGGCGCGGCGCGTATTGCGCGGAAACTGACAGAGAATGCTATCGCCGTTCTCCGGTTTGATTTTACTGGTCTGGGAAACAGCGAAGGGGATTTTTCCAACACCAACTTCTCATCCAATATTTCGGACCTGCTTTGCGCGGTAGATTATCTCCGCCGACAGTACGAAGCACCTTCTTTGCTCATCGGCCATAGCCTGGGGGGATCGGCCATCCTGTCTATCGCCGGCGAAGTTCCTGAGGCAAAGGCCGTTGTCACCATAGGATCACCCGGAGAACTGACACACGTAAAACGTCTTTTTAAGGATGATGTTGAAAACATTAACCAGCATGGAGCCTATCCCGTTGAGCTGGCCGGGCGGGTATTTACGTTAAAGAAACAGATGCTGGACAATATTCAGGAACACAAAATCGCTCATAAGGTGTTCGCAATGAACAAGCCTCTGCTGATTTTTCATGCGACTGAAGATGATACCGTGTTAATTGAGCAGGCTGAGAAAATATTCAAAGCAGCTAAGCATCCCAAGAGTTTCATTTCCCTGGGTAAGGCTGATCACCTTCTGACACATGCTCAGGATGCTGAATACGTTGCCGATATCATTATATCGTGGAGCGAATGTTACCTTTAAACAGAGTAAATGCATTCAAACTCGTAGCGCTGAGTGAGATTTTCTGCAGAGATCGGACGCTGTTTATGCTGGACTGATTTCGCGATAAAGGCTTAGACCGATGCATACAGGCGGGGCTGAATAAGGGTGAGGCCCGTAATGCCCTTGCGCGAGTATCCTTTATGCACCGGCTGAGTGAAATCAGGGATCTGGGGGCGGGAGGATCAGAGTTACCGCCCCACCGGGCTGACACTACATACGGCGGCGACAATACTCTGGAATACGGTTTATATAGAAAGAACCATTGAGCCGCTTAAGCAAAAAGGAGTCCCTGTTAATGAACTGCTGGTCTCTCATCCTTCTCCACTGCTGTACAAAATATAGTCTTAGCGTGGGATAATTTCCGTTTTCCAAGCGGACCCCATTCTGATCCCGTGGTCCCGTATGAAGCGACGTTCTCCACGATGCCGTTCTGCCAACGCACTCACTGGGAACGGCTGACAACGCGTCCACCTTCGGAACGACGGTGTACCTCCCTCAAGACGCTGATGCAGGCAATGCCTGACGATCGGTTTGTGGTGGCGGCCTCCCCGCTTTATCTGCGTGCTGTTGAGTCAGACCTGTTCGCCGGCAGGAAAGCTCTCTGCAATCCGGAACAACTGACAGTAGTCACGTCAAAAGGCTATCAGGGAAGCCTGAAGGGCAATACCAAGTATACGAGTGCAGACATGATGAAGGCCCTCAATACCAATATGACAGGCCTCAATATCAGTTATGCCCTGCAGCTAATTGGCTGAGTGGATCTGCACACCAGAAAAGCAGTTCAGGGAAGTATCTTCAAAAGCCGCTTTCGCGGCTCTGCCTGCAACTGAACAGTTCTACGGCGCGTCAATTGCAAGGCGGTACATCTCTTCCAGTGCAAGCGGACACCGGAGCGTCAGCGTCTGTTGATCGAAAGCCTCCGTTCCCAGCTGCATATACCAGAATTCATAAAGCAATCTGGATACCAACGTACCACACCGCCGGTAGTTCACTCTGGCCTGTTCAGTGGCGGTAACGAGTTCGTTCAGCGTCATCTGATAATTCATCATAGATACCTCCAGTGGCACAGGGGAATCCTGAGCCTTGTGTATCCTAGGCTTCTGTCACTACGGCAGACAGGCAACAAAAAAATATGAAATCACTCAGTACAGGCATAGCCGGCCCTGGCACTCTGGTATGTCTCTTCAGTTAAATTAAAGTCCCATAATGGGACAAAAAACTTGTAGCAGTCCTAAAATGGGACTATCTTCATGACATGAAGATAATCGCTATCAAGACACTGAGGGATTTCTGGACGGCGAATCCCGATGCAGAGCAGTCGCTAAAAGCCTGGGTAGATGAAGCCAGTAAAGCTGAATGGAAAACCCCGGCAGAAATCAAAGAACAATACCGCAGTGCCAGTATCCTTAAAAACAGGCGTGTGGTTTTTAATATTAAGGGAAATGACTACTGGTTAATTGTTGCGATTGCATACCAGCGAGGATGGATGTTTATCAAATTCATTGGTACGCATAAAGAATATGACAAAATAGATGCTGAAACTGTCAGCCTGGAGTAAACCCTATGCAGATTAAACCTATTAAAACTGAACAGGACTATGAAGCAGCGTTACGCGCCGTGGAGCCTATGTTTGATAATGAACCTCCTGCCGATACCCCGGAGGGTGACTTTTTTGAAATCATGTGTGTGTTGATTAATGAGTACGAAAACAAGTATTTCCAAATTGAAGCCCCTGATCCGGTAGAAGCTATTAAGTTCAGGATGGAACAGCAGGGGCTGACGGTAAAAGATCTTGAGCCAGCAATCGGAAAATCTAACCGGGTCTATGAAGTGCTTAACCGCAAACGTAATCTGACGCTGCCCATGATCCGGAAATTACATGCAATGTTTGGCATTCCTTTAAAAAGCCTCATTGGAGGATAAGTCGAATTGAAATTTACGAGCTTAATAACCGCAGGGTATGCAACCGGGGATAATGAATAATGAAAAGGAAGTTCTGCTCGCTGGTCCTGTTCGTTGTGGCGTTTTCGGCCAGTGCAGATATCAGCGGCCGGATTGTGCGCGTGCTGGACGGGGATACCGTTGAGATTCTTGAGCCAGGAAACCGACTGACGCGCGTACGCCTGGCTGGCATCGATGCGCCGGAAAAGAGCCAGCCCTTTGGCCAGCGTTCCCGTCAGGAACTCTCATCGATGGTGGCTCATCGGCCCGTAACCGTCACGGGAAGTGAAACGGATCGCTATGGACGCCTGCTGGGTACCATATGGCTTGACATGACGGATGTAAATGCCGAACAGGTACGCAAAGGAATGGCCTGGGCATACCGGTACCACGGGAATCTCGTCCGGCCAGGCTACGCTGTTCTGGAGGCTGAAGCCCGTCGTCAGTCAGCTGGACTCTGGTCAGAATCGGGTCAGACAGAGCCCTGGCGCTGGCGTAGTCTGCATCAGGATGAGCAAAAAACGAATAAAAATTAAGGAGATTATTGTATGGCTTTAAAATTAACCGAAAACAAACTGGAAATTCTTGTCGAAACGTTAAATGACATTATATGCGGTGAAGTAAATATTACTCGTGAGCAGCGCGAAAATATGGTCAGAACGGTTGCAACCCTGGGAGGGTTAACGGAGCGGCAGCGCCTAATCACAGCTGAAAAAGACGCCAGAAAGCAGGTAAAAGAAGTAAAGGAAAAAAAACCACGCCTTCCGGATGAAGTGTTTCCGCGCTCCGGAAAACCGTGGGCACCGGAAGACCTGGACCTTATTCATTCGATCATTGCTGATATTCCGGATGACAGAATCGATGATCATATACTCTGGCTGTCGAGGAAACTGCAGCGCACCCCTTATGCCATCACTCTGAAGATTGTCAGTGAAGGCCGTATGAACGAAGAATGGGCTAAAGGGTGGAAGCCTGCCGCAAAATCTATTCGTGAAGATTTCGCTCTGGTCAGGGAAAAGGCATCAGCAAGCAATGTAAATAATTAATGAACTATCGTCAGCCATTTAAAAGGGTTAATAAACTGACTAAGATCTAGGATGATAATTTTAAAGTATTATTAGGAATTTTCCTGCTGCACTAAATATAATATTCATACGGCCGATAATAAGAGTGTAAGAAAGGGGGCCGTGTGAACGATTTTCATATTTTAAGTATTTGTATTCAGAATAAGGATGCGGCGGGCGCAATGCGTGTGCTGCGTGATAAATCAGAATTTGCGGCGCGCAAGATTCTGGAGAAACTTAAGGTCAGGGTCACAGCGCAAACAGGCAGGGCATTCTGGCATTATGTTCAGGGCTGGCTGTTAACCGCGTGTCGCCAGGGGAATATACAGCATGAATCATTCAGTACCCAACGTACTTCCCAGTATCCGGAATGCCAGCCAGCTCAGTCCCGCTGCTCTGGATATGGTCAAGCTTCTCGCACTTCTGGCCATGATTATCGACCACACCAATACGGTGTTTCTGTCGCCAGCCTGGCCGGTGATGTATGCGCTTGGCCGGATGGCCTTCCCCCTGTTCACGCTTATATGGGCGATGAACGTACAGCGCACCCCGGAACGACTTCAGAAGAGAGCCAATCGTCTGTGGATCTGGGCAGTCATCACGCAGCCGGTGTTCAGCCTGGCCTTCTGGCATCACCAGCCCTGGTGGGCCCTGAACATTCTGTTCTTGTTTGCCGGCGTCACGCAGCTGATTGCCCTGCAGTACCAGCACGGCCGGAAAGGAATGTTTGCGGGATATCTGCTCCTGGCCCTCATGATTTGGCCGCTGCAGCCGGCAAGCTACGGGCTGGCAGGAATAACGCTGGCCATCAGTATGGCAACCGTTTCTGGCAACGAAACACCCGAAGTGCAGCGGCTGGCGGCCATCACTGCCGTGCTGTCACTGATTTGTTTAAACGGGTTCTCGCATCTCCCGGATCTGCCCGCAGAAACATTATTACTGGCCACGCTGCCTACTCTGGCATTCCCCCTGGCAGTGGTTTCCTTCTGCAGGAAAATCTGTCCGGAGGGCCGCAAGCGTTTCATGCCGCGTAATTTCTTTTATTATGCTTACGCCGGCCACCTGGGGATTATTGGTCTGGTACAGTCTACTTTTGGCTGAATTAGGATGACGTGATGGCTATCAGTGAGAAAGAGCTGATAGCCCGTAACCACCTGACAGGTTATCGGTCGGGCTTAACTGGTTATTAGCGCAGGGCATGTTAAACTTCCCGCAGGGAAAAGGAGAGAAGCATGAACCATGAAAGTGATCTGATGAACCACGGCTTCAGTGAAGAGGACATTGTCCGACTGCGGGCCAGTTCAGCTAAAACGGGTACGGAAATGGATACTCTGCTGAACGATCTGGCAAACCGTTTTAAGGCCCTGATATGGGTGCTGTCAGTCATGTTACTGATTTTTGTGGCCACACTTTTGGCTGGCTCGAGGATGCATGCCATTTCCTTTGGCGTGGCTATTCTTGTTCTTGGCACTCTGTTTACGATTACCATGCCTTTGAAGCTGGCCTATAAATCATGGCATTACCGCCGGAAAAATCTCATTTCCCAGCGTCATCAGAAGTGATCAGATCGAAAACAACCTTAGCCTTTACCCCCCATCCCACAATTTTCATTGTCAGTTTACCCCGGGACATGGTGTCGATTTTCCGGTAAAAATCGGTGCTGATATAGTTAAACAGACGCCATGTTCCAGGTCTGGCCATTAATCCATAGACACTGTAGATATTGCCTGCAAGCGCGATCCCGTTGTATATCCCCAACCCTGTTGATCGTTCAAATCCCATGAATTTAGCGATATTCATGGCACCATCACCAAACATACCCTGCGTGTCAGGTTCATTCAGGAACTGACGACCAACTTCACGGGTTATCGTGTTGGCCGAGTCGACAATCAGAATAGCCCCGGCAAGAACGCCGACGGGTGTCATCGAGGAAGTCAGCACAAAGCCAAATGCACCCTGCATACCTGCCAGCACCACTTTAATTCCTGAGATGACATAACCGACCATCCGGTCTTCATCCCTGACGTATTTGATCTGTGCATATAGTTTCGCATAACCGGTCTGGAGCTGGCGGCTCTGCTCAAGCAGACTGCTGTTTTCGACCTGCAGGTTACGCAGGCAGGTCATGCACTCTTCGTCAGACTTTGCCCGACGGGCACGCTCAAATTCGCCATTAATGACAGATTTAATTTCATCAATGAATTTGAGACGCGTCAGTCCATCCCCCAGATGTCGGGCGCCAACAATGTTAGCGGTATTGACGAGTTTGCGGGCCTCCAGATTAATCATGGTTTCTGCCCAGACTCGTGCCTGGCTTTTGTTTCCCGGAAGAATTATATCCATTTTACTCATCCTGATTGAAAATCACCCGTTAAAGCTTATCGCGCTCCCGGATTTAGGCAACCCTGCTTTAAAGGGTAAAATAATAGTCTGATGCTGTCAGTAAACCTTCGGCCATGATGGCCTGCCCGTGTAGTCCAGGGTTCATGGAACATGTATGCCGCGAAGCGGCATGGAGACGCCAGCCGGAGCTGAACCGGGTGATTCTGGCGAGGGGCGTCGGAACCGGCATCAGCCGTTACGGATTGATAGGTTCTGCCAATCACATCCCTTTCCCTGCAAAGCTATACCCGCTTAAAGCTTTCCGATTGCTAATGTGCGCGGTCGGAGTGAGTCCGTCAAGGCCTCTGGCCGCTGACGGGCTGTATCTCCGCGTTAGCGCCGTCAGGCGCTTACGAGCGTGTATGAAGTGATTACCGCGACTTAACTACAGCTACTCTTGATACTAGTTACAACATCCCTCTTAAAGCGAGGGTGTTCCGGCCCTTCGGGCCGGGGCGGCGTCGGTTTAGCAGGGGTCAGGTATGTATGCGGCGCCTGGTTCTGGCGAGAATGGGGCCCGGCGCTTGCGACGGGAGGTACTTTTGATTTCCTTCTGAGCGCGCGGCCGTGAGGCCGCTGCATGCGAAGGCATTTTACGTTATCCACAGAGTAGCCGAAGACAAAGATCTACTCTGGAATGTAATGAACAGAGAGATAAAAAAGATGAAGTAAGACTGTTTTGCGGAATGTCTTTTATTCATTTCCGGGTTACTTCACTTATTCGTTTGCGGATTTCTGTGTAAAAAAAAGAGATAGTGGCCACTGCGGGCCATAACGACCGGCAGAACGTCATGGTGACCGGAAGAAGAAAGGAGTAAAGGATGAAAAATGAGCAGAACGGCCGAAAAAAACAAGCACGAAAAGCCCCGGTGAGGGGCCTGTAAACAGGAAGACTGTTGTGTCGTCTGTGACTAGTCCGGTGGAGAAAGCGCCAGATCCAGCTGGTAAAGATGCTGGATGGCCAGCGCCTTCAGGCGCTCAGATGTGCACCAGTACGCTTCGTCAGGCGGCAGGGTACGATAAATCCATTCAGACATTGCATGGAGTCGTTCATCTGCCGGCAGCTTAATCAGATTGTTGGCACGTTTACGCTCCGCGCCTTTTTTGCGGCGGTAAACGAGTGCCTCCTGACGCTTACGGCCAGACCAGCATTTCCGCGCAGAGTGGGCCTGAACATCATCATGTTCGCTCATCACCCCTTCCCGGATCAGCTGCTCACGCTCGGCGCTCTGACGGAGCTTCTTCTCCTGTTCTTTAAACAGCTTGTCCATATCGACGCCCAGCATCTGGAATCCCACAGGGGTAATATAGACATACGTTGGCAGCCAGGTGCGGGATTCACGATCCCAGGTGCGTTCTTCCGCGAGACCCAGAACGCCAAACCGTACCTGTTCCTCAATAAGCCGTGAAAGGCGTGACACCGTCACCTCCGTTTCAGGAATGACATTGCCTTTTGCGTCCTTTGCACTGAGTTCTTTTGCAAGACGGGAGATACACATGCCGACGGTATGCTTGCCGGCATCACAGAAGCTGATGAGCACTGGCCAGAGCGCATCGAGCAGGCGCTGACGTTCCGGACGGAAGCCATATTTACGTCCCGCCTTACGGCGGCCGGCGACATAGAGAGGGTGACGAGAAACATGCATGCGCAGGCTGGCCTGCCCGGTTTCTTTATCTTTTTTCACCAGGCGATTGTAGGCATGACCGAGCTGTCCGGAGAGCTTTTTATAATGCTCCGGGCGATACCAGGCCGGGTTCTCACATTTGGCTTTTGTGGAATGCTCACCGCGTTTGCGGCGGGTGAGTTTTTTGACTGGTGCAATGAGGAAATTACCCTGAGTGCCGGCATCGACATCCTGCCAGAAACGGGTTAACTCATCTTTCGGTAGATCTGACCAGTGAACAGAAATCTGATTGTCATTCACGGCGGCCTGTTCTTATGGCGGCCGGGTGTTGTTTTCTATGGTGCATGCGTTATAATCCTTCACAGGCAACGCGCCTGCTTTTGGACCCCCTGATATCTGACTCTTCCGCCAAGTTGATGACAGATTTCGGGGGGTTTGTGCATTCAGGTTCCGGGAAATCCCGTTACCTGCTCCTGAACGTTTTAACGGACACGTCCTGTCCCTGTTTGTTTCCGGAAGTCCGCATTTCTTCCGTAAAACCATCTTTGTTACCCGCCTGCCTCACCACAAAGCAGTCAAACTGTGAGTTTGAGTTAGGTCACAAAAGTAATTCGAATCAACAATCTGTCCCACCACAAGACGATCGCTGACGATCCGAATACTACCTTCTCGTCAGTAATTTTTCCAGATGTTAGACCAGATTACTACCCATCGGCGCGTGCTGATTGTCCCTAAGAAATTTTTACCGGCAGCGCTCACTGTAATGTCAGGGAATTATGTGTAATCCGGGAATCCTGCAGAGAGTAAAGAAATTTGCAAGCAGGGCATTTAACTTAAGTCGTTGAACTGTGGAGCTTTAGGATCATATCTGTAGTGAGAGAAAGTTTGTATAGCGTTTGCTATACATTATTCCTGTGTTATGCTCGTAAAGCAATTGCTATACAAGGGGGCACTAATGAAATCAGAAGTTCAACTCAATCTCAGAGCCAAAGAATCTCAAAGAGCACTCATCGATGCTGCTGCAGAGATACTTCATAAATCACGTACGGATTTCATTCTGGAAATGGCATGCCAGGCTGCGGAGAATGTGATCCTTGATCGACGTGTATTTAATTTTAACGATGAGCAGTATGCCGAGTTTATCGATATGCTCGATGCGCCAGTTGCGGATGACGCTGCCATCAATAAACTCCTGGCAAGGAAACCTCAGTGGGACGTGTAACAGCTCCGGAACCGTTATCCAGCTCACATCAACTGGCTGAGTTCGTAAGCGGGGAGGCCGTTCTCGATCACTGGCTTAAACAGCGAGGGTTAAAAAATCAGGCTCTTGGTGCTGCCCGGACATTCATTGTATGTAAAACAGGCACCAAACAGGTTGCCGGTTTTTACTCCCTGGCCACCGGCAGCGTTAACCATGTTGAAGCGACGGGAAGTCTCAGGCGCAATATGCCAGATCCAATCCCGGTTATCATACTTGCTCGCCTGGCTGTCGGTGTCTCACTTCGTGGACAAGGGCTGGGTGCTGATTTACTGCACGATGCAGTATTGCGCTGCTATCGTGTAGCTGGAAATATTGGAGTCCGTGCGATTATGGTTCATGCACTGACTGAAGAAGCCAAAAACTTTTATCTTCACCATGGCTTTAAGGCATCGAAAACTCAGGAACGGACATTATTTTTAAAGTTACCACAGTGAGGTTTGAGGAAAAAGGGTAGGGTGGTGTATAACTTATTGATTTGTAATGTAATGTGTTGCTGCATTTAACATAATCTTTGTTATGCGCACAAGTGCTGTGACAGCAAAATTCTAATGTCACTTTTAACCCATTTAGTGATGTCACTTTTTCTGGCATAAAGGATCCAATCCTCAGGCCATGGATACATCAGGATGCTTGTGACCATGTCAGATAAAGAACTCAGTAGGATCGATGTCATTCAGTCAGTTGTTGAAAAGCGCATGCCAGCTCAGCAGCTTGCTCTGACCGAACTCAGACACAGCGTCTGATGAACCGCTTTCGCGAATCTGGCGCTGCAGGACTAGCAAACCTTCGGCGTGGATGCCCCGGTAATCACAGGCTTCCTGAGTCACTTAAGCTGTGTGTTCTTTCATTACTTCACGAGCATTACAGCGATTTTGGACTAACACTGGCTGCAGAAAAATTGCGCGAACGTCACAACATCACAGTATCTGTTGAGAACACTCCCTAGGCATTTTTGGCAGGAGTACTATTGTTAAATGTTTGTTTGGCCAGCCAAAGGTGTGGACAAACACTGCGCCCTACCAGGCAATTACCCTATTATTATATACTTATCCTGCAATGGTTTGTAATTAGGTGCTTATGGTTGGGCTGAGAATAACTTCCATTTATGCCGTTAAAAAATAACAAAGCTTCTGGAATAGTGGGTTTTAAATTACTATGCACAACTTGTTTGGATCATGGCGTTTGTCTCGCCATCGGCGGTTCGCTCTCTTTGGGCAGCGAAAGCCGCTCGCATTATTTAATGCGTTACAGTCGATAACAAACTATACTAATGGCTGGTTATCTATGTTTATGTGCAGAATATTTTCTCTGTTGAATAGGCCGGTAACCATTTCTTGTAAAATCCCAGCAGTGCTAATGGCGTTAGGGAAACCTGTTATATTTAATAGTCGAGAAAGTAATGACACCATCTATGAAAAGAGCGCCGTCCCGCGACGAACACAAACATTGCAATCATACTGCCTACCCTGAGCGTGGGTATCCCATTAACTTAGAATGATAACAAGACAGAATATTATGCGCATAGTGATGCTATCTCTTATCTTTGTGTCCAACCTCTGCTTTGCCGATGGCATCGGATACATCTGGGGTGGCTCGCCAGCACCAGGTGGTAAAATAGCTAAAGGTACTTCAGTTCCTATCTGTAATCGGCCAGATGCAGACCTAGCGAGAAATTGGTATCTACATCTAAGGCGTTGGAATACGCGTCGTGGATTGTGGGAGATTGGGCCTACTTATCCCGCGCATGCAAATGGAGCCTCCACTGGGCAGCCATGGAATGACGCATCGACGATTGACCCAAAAATGATCTTAGACAGCCGCGACTGTAACGAAGAAGGATACATACTATTTGGCGTTCCGCTACCCGAAACCTTAAATTTCTGGATAGAGAATGACCCCGAGCATGCTGGTGATATATGCCTTATTTTTGACGGCGATTTTACGGATAAAGACACGGAAGAATGGGTAAATGAAGTCTGTGATATTAGCCCTGGTAGACCCAAACTTGAGTGTCATGTTGTACCCTCTGAATTGCATTGGGATCTCGGCGCCTTAACTCCTGATGAACTCGCCAAAAAGAGTATTGATTTGTATTTGAACACTGAATGTGAAAATCCCAATCAGGATAGCGTGAAAGTTAACATCGAAGTTACTTCTAATGAAATCAACAATGTCGAAATGGCTTTCACCTCGTCAATAACAGGAAAACCTTTGGGTGGGGACTACACGCTCACCCCTGGAACTCAAGTTCCGATAAAAATCACATTTACCGGAATGCCATCAGTAATAGGAGGAATGACTTTTACTTCAATAATGAAAATCACATATTTATGATAAACTGATATTCAATTGGTTATAAAATAATTTCGAAAGGCTATGAAAGTGCAGGTGATGTCTCTAATTGGTTGAGTTTGACATCTTTCCTGCCCTAAAAATGAACTGCAAGCCAAAAATTGGACGTTTTAAATCATGCTGTCGCTGAGACCAAGGTGCGGTATTCTACCGGGTACTGTCCCTTTAACTTCAGGCTTGTAAGTTATTCTTTTTTCGCTAGCCTGCTCTATCTTTCGGAGTACTGGCGGCGGGGGGGGGCGTAACACAAACAAGCTTGCTGAAGAAAACCTTTCGTTGACGACTACAAACAACTTAACTTGCCCTTTTCCACTTCGCAAAGCCAACTTTAAACAGAATCCAGACCGGCGAGCGCAAAAGCTAACTTTTAAACTGTTTTCGTGCTGTGCCATGGTATGCGAGCTATTAGAGTGCGAATTGCAGGAGTTTAACAACGGGAAGCGGAAATGCTTTGGTTACAGTCTTATATAGGTTCGGCTACCGTGGCGGAGTCAGTTCATCTATTATTTAGAAGTGTCGAGTATCCGTGGTAATTCAGTGAGTCCAGTAAGCACATCTTAGAACGAGAGATAAGGGGTTCATGTTAGGTAAAGATATTTAACCTCATAATATGAGGTTAAATAACAATGGCTGATGTGAAGGTCATGTGTGGGCAAGAACAGTTATAGATATTAGTTCTTCGAGTCGCCAAGGTAAAAATACGGTGGTGATATATCTCAAGAGCTATCGTTAAAATAGCTCTTGTTAGGAATCACAAATAATCTAATGTAAAGTTTGCGACTGCTGTGAAATCACCTTCAGTTGGACGCAAACCGCCAACGAGATAAGCTGAGAAATGTAATGTATTATCACCTGTCAAAAGATTGTGAGGTGAACTTGCGACTCCCAGAGGAAGATAATCACCGCTATTTTGCTCCGAAATGGCGATGCCAATCCCACTGGCCGTGCCGGTTGTCCCCAGAATTTCAGGATTAAACGTAGCCCCTGAACCGTTGAAGGTTATTGTTACCCAATTATAGAGTTTTGGCTTATTCAAGACACAGTTCTCGAGTGAAATATCAAAGTTACGTGGTGTTGATTTTCTGTCACCATCGGTAAGATCTTTAATAGATATCTGCCCTAGATCAACTGTTTGATCTGATGATTCCGGAGAAATGGAACAGGCCGAGTTAGTAATGTTTCCGGTAAAGGTTACTTTACCTCCCTGGTTTGCAGCCATTGCATTTCCGGTTAAAAATGCTGTCGCGAAACAAAGGGGGATAACTTTTGATGATAAATTCATATATTGTCCTGTTGAAATATAAAGTCATAACTTTGCTTGGTTCAAGCCAAGTATATTAGAAAGGATAAATATAATTATTAGGCGGCGCATCAAAGGCGTCCACCCCCTCTCTCAAAGAAACAAATTTATAACATTCATGTGATCTCCCTGTTATACCGAGAATATATTGGTATGAACCGGAAATGATCTTGACCCGCCACCTCGGACAGCTTTTGTATCTTAATGGGCTGACCCCGCCCCGGTATTCCCTTCGGGAGTTATATCCCAGCTCGCTGTGCGGGTGGTTTTCATTGTAATGCGTGAACGCTGCTGCAAGGTTTTGCAGTGCTGTTCTCACATCCGGTTTTGGCAAGAACGCGATATAGTCTTCTTTAATCGTTTTCACGAACCGTTCGGCCATGCATTGCTCTGCGGGCTGCTCACCGCAGTTGTGCAGGGTTCCAGATTCAGCTCTCTCGCGACCTTCGTGTTTCATGCGCGGTATACGATGAACCGTTATCCGTCAGCCACTGCACTGAAGTGTCCGGCAACCTGTCGTCTACCGTCCTGCACCGTCGAACTGTCGTAGCCTCCTGTGCTCGCCGCCAAGTCGATGGCTTATCTGTCGCAGCAGTCCAGCGCGAACGTAACCCGCAGTTTTTCACCATTATTGCAGCCGAACTCGAAGCCATCTGAACACCAGCGTATATCGCATTCTGCCACCGCGATTTTTCCCTTATGCTCACGCTTCGGTCGCTCTGGTTTGTCATGCAATAACCGCAGGTTATGCTCATTCATGATCCTGTAAAGTCGTTTGGCATTTACCGGCGACAGTCCTGCTGTGCGGCGTTGCTTACACAGGATGCCCCATACACGTCGATAGCCGTAGCTGGGCATATCTATCGCCGTCAGGTCGTTGAACTGAGTCGGGCCACGCTGGGGAGCTGGTCCTGCGCGGTGAGCAAACTGCTGGAACCACTTTACGACCTGCTGCGCCAGTACGTGCTGATGCCGGTCAAAGTACATACGGATGATACCTCTGTGCCGGTGCAGGAGCCGGCAGCAGTAAAACCCGCACGGACCGTGCGGGATGACCGTAACGCGGGTTCACCGCTTCCACCGGCGGTATGGTTCGCGTACCCGCCGGACCGGAAAGGTGTATATCCGCAGCGGCATTTTGCCGGGTACAGCGGGATCCAGCAGGCGGATGCGTACGGTGGCTACAACGCGCTTTACGAAGACGGCCGCATCACGGAAGTGGCCTAAATGGTCCATGCGCGGAGAAAAATCCACGACGTGCATGCCCGGACACCGAGCGACATCACAACCGAAGCGCTGAAGCGAATCGGAAAGCTGTATGCCATCGAGGCGGAGAGCGACAACAACATCGCGGAGAACACGCTGCTTGGCGTTGCGCAGGGCCGGAAAAACTGGCTGTTCGCCGGTACAGATACGGGCGGAGAACGTGCGGTAATCCTATACTCTCTGTTCATCACCTGCCGGCTTAACGGCGTTGACCTTTAGACGTGGTTGCGTTACGTCATCGGTCATATACAGGACTGGCCGGTGAACCGGGTCCGTGATCCGCTGCCATGGAAAGTTGATCTCATCCAGGCCTGTTAGTCAATACGGTCATTATGTGACGCTTACCTCGAAGGTGATTACATAGAAGAGATATGTAAGTAACGCATTTTGATCGCAAAATAATAAGTGGACAGAAAAAACCTATGAGAATTTTTCCGCTTGCAGTTGAATAATTTTAAATTTATTGGTGTCAAGGGTTGGAAATTAATAGTATCGCCTCGTTAATGACTACCGGAATATAGTAACTAAATACATAATAATTATCTATGCCTTCTACCTTTTGCCTTCTTGATATATCAAATCCCTCTTTCCGAGTTGCCATATATTCAAGAAAAAAAATATCGTAAAAACTTCTAATCCTCGAAAAGGTGTCCTCTGCTCGGCCAGCCCAGCTAAAACAGATGTAATCACCCTGAAGGGAAACATTTTCACCTTCAGGTAAAATAGTTGGGTTGCCGGGTATAAATGTATACATACTGACTTCATAATTTTCCACATCATATGGAGAGAATTTCAAACACATCCATACGTCATCACGATTTAATGATTTGGTATGACAAAAATTATCAATAATGAGCTCAAGCTGATGGTAATGTGAGGCCATCATCATCCCGCTTGGACGCTGAAATGTATGCTTAATACCACGAGCCTGTATATCAAAATCAAAAAGACTGACGAATTTGCACGAAAGATATCTCTTCGGAAGATTTATTCTATGTTTTTTCAGAATTCCATTAAAACTAATGTTTCTGTGTGTTGTTGATTTATTAATACACTCTCCTGTTATTATTTCAATGCTTTTTATAAAGTAGCCAACACTCTTTCTGTTGTATTTTTTACAAAGATCCTCAACTGAAATAGTGGTGAATTTGAGCTCCAGAAGTATCCTGTAAGCCCACATCACTTTAGTATACAGGTATGGAGTGACACCTGCATATTTCATAAATAATCTACTCAGGTGTCTTTTACTATAACCAGAAATGCGCTGTAACTCATTCATGGTCATCTGATTGGGCAGTCGATTGTCAATATGTTCCAGTAAAGAATTGAAGATTTCCTGTGAAAAACCATCATTAAATTTAGTCATGTTACCCCTAATATAATATATGCTTTGTGTATATTTTAGCATATCCAAGATTCGCGCTAGTTCATATTCATCTTGATTAATTAATCATACTCAATAATATAATTTGCGCTAGCATAGAAGGTGCCCTCGGTTAATTTGCTTTCATCCTCAACCTGAATGAAAGCCTGCACTGTAAACAGTGTCGACTCTGCAATCTCTAATGAAAGATATTTTGCAGGGTTATTTATTGACAGCAGTTCTCCATCTGGTGTTTCAATGCCAATTGCAATCCCATTACTAGTACTACTAGGGTCGGGCATTAACAAACCGGTAGAGACAGAGCTTTCAGTTCCGGTAAAGAAAATTTTCACTGTTCCTTGCCTGGATATATCACAGTTATCAAGATGTATAGTAAAAGGAAAACCTTTTGTTCTTTTTTGTTCTTTAAGCTCTCTGACTGTAATTGCAGAAAACATCATCGTAATTTCTTCATCACCAGGCCTGAGGGTACAGGGAGGAGCTTCAATTAATGTTCCGCTAAATTCAGCAGCAACGCTACTTTCATTTGATAAAGCATGACGGAATGGATAAAATAAGAGAGAAACTATAAATAATATAGTGAATATAACTTGACGATTTATCATTGATAAGTTACCCGCAGGGTTGCAGATGCTGTAAATCCACCCCCGATTAAAGTCGCATCAATATCTTTATCAAGAACAGCTTCAAGTATTATATTATCACCGTAATTTAATGTAAAATCTTCATTAATAGCCTGGGGGGTACCATTATTCAGTAACCGTACACCTAGCCCAGGTTTTTCAGGAACATCAAGCAACGCAGTATTAAATTGCGCACTGGCACCATAAAATTGTAGGGTTAACTGATTATTCTGAAGATGTTCACATGTTAGGTGTAAATCTAACTGTTTTTTTTGATATGAAGAACCGTCAATTTTTGTAATATCGACATCTCCAAACTGAACAACAATATTTTCATTGTTATTAACCATGCATTGTGCTGCTTCTGAGACCAGCGCTGTAATCGGGAATTCTACTCTATCATCATCCTGAGCTGCTCGCGGTGAATATGAAACCAACATTATCAGGCTATAACAAAGCCAGGCTAAGGTGTTTTTTTTAAAACTCAGATTATACATTTTAACCTACATATAAAATCAGTTGGTGTTAGTCATATTTAATTATCATGACCAGATTATTATTATAGAAGCCAGCCTGACTTGGAGTCCCGGTAGTTCGTATTGATAACATGGTTTTCTCCGACGGTTTCTTCTCCAAGTGAGTGCCATCCTTGATTTCAGTATTCGCAGTACTATCAATTAACTGGTGATTCAGACCATTTTTGCTTGGATTTTCCAAGGAAACTGTAAATCCAAATGCGCGAGATTCGGTTCCTTGGCAAACCCCCCTCATAGCCCCGACGGGAATATCTTTTTTCACTGGAATGCCAAGTGTGAGCTTCCCCAAAGAAGCAGTGGTTTCGCCCTCATGTACCCACGTACACTGCGGACCTAAAATAATGGCGGTCGCGGTAAAGGTAAAACTATCGGGAGACTGCGCAGCATAACAAAAAGAAGTTGAAACTGCGGCCAACACCAGTATAAAAATCTTTACACACGCATTTAGTTTCGTAATCATTCAATTTATATCTTTATATCTCATCAATCATAAATTAATTCGAAACTCACAAAAGCATCCCATTCGTTGGCCTCAAGGGCCGATAGGGTTCGTTCAGGGGCTACATGGTAAATTAAGGTATCAGTACCCGGTTCCAAGAACAAAGCGCCACCCCGCTGACCCAAAGGTACACTTTTCCCCTGATGATCTGTGATTCTCAAACCAATGCCTTCGATTCCGTTTAACGCGATAAGCTGGTCATTATCTTTATGGCTGTTAGCTATAAAGCGAATTGTGGCCAACGGCTGACTATCACTCCAGTTCAGTAATGCACCAGGAACATTCATTAAACTCCGGCTTGTCTGTTGACAGTCTTTCAGGCGCAGCTCAAGGGTAGTAGCCCTTCCTCTATCTCCCGGATGATTTAACTGGCTTGTTTTTGTATCCCCTAAATCGATTTCCTGAAAGACTGAAGTCATATCAAGACGACAGGCATCTCGATATACAGCACCATTTACGTGAAACATTCCATGTAAACTATTTGTAAGCCAATTATTTTGCTCACTGGCATGACTCACCTGTATAACTAGAGTTGTCATTAATATAATTAACAACATCTGAAATCTTGATGTTTTTGAATGCATGCGAATTCTCTTAATAAGAGGCTTATTAACACTAGTAATTCATTTCTTATTTGTATCAGTCATGCAGGAATTTGCGTTGCATTTAAAATTCAGGCGAGGACGTCCACCGTAATCATTTATATACGTAAGAACAGGGTTGTTCCCTAATTCATTTGCGTTAACGCCTAATGTATTCTGACCAAACGGTTCGATCATCACGGCTTTAAAATTTGCATTGGCCTCAGATTTTTCTGAAGATCGTGCATCAACCAGCGTAATAAAATAAGGAGTCTGATTTGAAACCTGATACTTATTACCAGATTTAGTCAGCGTGATTTTTTCGTTAAAGATGGAAGCCATCTCTTCTGCACTTATAACAAGGGCTTTTGGTCTATAAAACAGCTTTATTCGCGACTGCAGTGCCAGTTGCATAGTATTTGCTTTTTCGCTACGTGGTGGTATCTCACGTAAATTGAAATAAAAAAGTGATTCGCGATCCGTAGGGAATGTGCTGACGGAAGGTAAAGCCTGAATTTTTACCTGACTTTTACTTCCCGGCTCAATACGCTGAACTGGCGGTAAAACAGTCAACGGGCTGGTGATTTTGTTTCCTTTCGAATCCTCAAGCCATCCCTGTGCAAGATAAGGTAATTTAGTATTTTCGTTACTAACTCCCAAACTCACTGAATTCTTGTTGCCATCAAAAATAACACGCGTTCGGTCCAGGGCAATGGCTGCCAAGGCTGATTGAACGTTTATAGCTATCAGTAATGATACAAAAAGACTATTCTTGATAGTGGATGATTTCATGTTAATTTCCGGTTGTGGTTTTAAGTAAAAGAAGATAAATAAATTGTGATATATCTTCTCATGATTATTTTTTCACTCTTGCACTGTTGAAGATGCCACAGGACTGCATGTCAACAGCATGCTAGCAACTTGCTCATTATTAAGTGGAAGTTTATCAGGAACATCAATGGCACACTGGGATTCCCCATCCCAACGTACAAATATAGTTTCACCTGAATTTATTCCGCTTAAATAGACATTGCCACTGTCATTTACGAGACCAATTTCTTCGTGGTTTGTATTGTGAACAGTAGCACCAAAAGGTGGGTATGACCCGTCCTTAAGACGAATTACAGCCATACCTTTACTCCCTGTTATAACATCAAAATGTCGATATCCTATAGCGCCTTCAGTCATAGTTAAATCGGTAACAGAACGTCTGACTTCTGTGTTTTCATCCAGTTTATCGAGATCGATTTTAGCTGAATTTCGGTAATAACTATTAACATCACCGAGAACTGATGTACCGAATACATTCGAATACACAGATGCCCCATAACCTCTGACAGGGACGCCTGAAACACCATCAGTATCGACCATAAGCCGGGTTCCTCCATTCGTCCCAGAACGATGTAACGCAGCGCCTTTCATAGTCGCAGTTCCACTTCCTTGTAAGGATATGCCTAGCTGAGTGTATTCATCTGACTTATAGCTTGCATTTCCATTTATCAGCGCAATATCGGTTCTATGCGTCACATTTGCACTTAAAGAATTATTGCTTCCAGTATAGCCTGTGCTGATTCGGTAGTCAGTATTTTCATTTAACTTTTTCATATAACTAACTTGTTGCTCTGTTTTGCTTCCACTGTTTGAAAGGTTATAAGAAACTGTACTACCTTCACCAAAAGGCACTGACATGGAAAGATACATTCCATCGTCTGTTTCCTGTTCGTATTCATTACGATAAGCTGACAATGAAAGATTGATATTTTTTATAGGACCAATGTCAACATTATGAGAGGCCGTAATACTATAACGTTCATTAACAGGTTTTTCCCAATATGTTTCATGGGTATAATTCAGATATGCGGTAAGTCCGATACTGTTAAATCTTTTATTAGCCGTTATAGTATACATCTCTTTTCGGTTTCCTGCCCTTTCCCCAGTATCAAGGGCGTCGAGGTACTCAGCCATACTCATGAAGTCTCTTTCTGAAAACCGGTAACCTGCAAAGCTTATATTTGCATCTAGCTCGTCAAAAGATTTCGAGTAATCCAACCGAAAGGACCGACCTTGTAATGCGGAATTATCGGGTAGGGTAGTCATGGATTGTGTTATATCAAAAGATACAGCCCCTATCGCGAACAGGTCTCTACCAATACCCGCAGCGGCAGCCCAGTAATTATCACTAACGATGCTCCCACCAAAAAGTGACCAACCATTACTTACTCCCCAGGAAAATTCTCCGGTAGCAAACATCGGACCATCTACTGAATGAGACCAGCTTGAGGCCCGACCTACAGCAGTACTGTATCTTACCGTTCCAGGGCGGGTGAGATAAGGTATATTGGCAGTCTCAACCTGAAACTCTCTAATTGAACCGTCTGCCTCAGAAATCTTAACGTCAAGTTTTCCATGGATATTATCGCTTAAATTCTGTATAGCAAAAGGGCCACTTGCGACCTGTGTTTCATATAAAATGCGGCCCTCTTGGGAAATTGTCACACGTGCATTACTGTTGGCCACACCAGTGACTTCAGGTGCATAACCCCGTAAATTTGGTGGCAGCATATTGTTGTCAGACTTAAGCCCGGCACCTGTAAATCGGAAACTGTCAAAAATGTCCGAGTAAAGATAGTCTTCGCCTACTGTCAGTTTCGCCGCTAATGCTGGTATCGGACGGTACGCATAAAATCGACTCCATTCCATGTCAGAGGACATGGCACTGGCTGACGAAGTTGAATCTGGGCTCATTTGCCAGTCAGCCCTTAAGCGCCAGGCTCCCAGGTTAACTCCAGTAGTTCCATTCCCGCTAAGTGTGTAATCACTACTACTACGCGATTCATGTTGTCTATCTATCGACTGCACATTGATGTAGTAATCAACCAAAACTCCGGAAATGCCATTATCCCATCGGGAAGGAGGATCCCAGTTTGTGTCTGTATATTCGAGATAAGCTTGCGGAATACCTAATGCTAAGGATGACGTAGCGAGTGCGACATCAATGGTAAGGCCGTTCAGACTATCAATCCTCAGGCATTGGTTTTTATCATCCCATTGCAATTTTTCAAAAATGTCAGGTTTAATCCCAAACAGGGAAACCATATCTCTAGTTAAGCAAGCTTCGCTACCATTAGGGTCGTCTTCAGGCGCCCGAAAGATGACTTCCATTTCTTTGATGCTTTGACCATTTATTTTCACCATCAACTGGTAAGCACCGGGTAAAATAAAGCCTTTCTTAGAAAACTGGCTTAAATCAAAATTATTTTTATCATTTACATCAAGGATGCTAGTATTGAATTGAATTTCATCTTCAGAATTGGCAGCAGGCATTCGAAGAGAAAATATAAAAGCAAGTGTGCACATTGCAAATATAACCGCGTTTCCCTTCATTGATTTGCAATGTATCGCCATTTTACTAATCTTTAATTTTCAATCGTTGATTATTTGATTCACCCATAAATATCCTTACGAACAGGTGTGACAAGTACTCCTGCTCGTAAGGATAAAGCTACTTACTGGTAAGTTAAAATAAAATTAGCGACAGCAGTAAAATCACCCTCGGTTGGCGTAGCATCTTCATTCCCCATGAGATAAGCTGAGAAATGCATAGTATTACTTCCATTCATAATATCCATTGCTTTACTTGGAGTATTCAGAGGAAGAAAACCAGAGCTACTATTTTGCTCTGCGATAGCTACGCCAACACCACTTGCCGTACCACTAACCCCTAAAATGCCCGGCTCAAATTCTGAGGACGCCCCCCCGAACGTGACGGTCACTGTATTTGCGGTACTTTCATCCAGCACACAATTTTCTAGTGTAATATCAAAATCACGCGGTTTTGTTGTTTTATCGCCATCGGTCAGATCTTTAATAGATATCTGCCCTAGATCAACAGTTTGATCTGATGATTCCGGAGAAATGGAACAGGCCGAATTAGTAATATTTCCGGTGAAGGTTACTTTCCCTCCTTGGTTTATAGCCAAGGCGCTGCCAGACATCATTACAGCAGTAAAACCAAGCGAAAGACATAATGCAGAGAGCTTCATTTATTTTCAAACCTTATTTGCTATTTATAGGATCTGAACCAATTCCAGATTTCCTTGCCTAATTAGAAAAGATAGTATTACGAAGAGTTTAAAAATGTCCGCATCGTGCGAAAAAACCATGCAACCATTACAATCTATTAACATATTGATTGTTCCATCCGTTTACCCTGATAATTTCACCGTAGTTGTAAGTGTTCTGAACCGTACCGGGTTTTCGGGAGACTAAACTCTCAGTGAAAGAAGATCCGAAATGACATCCAAACGAGCAAACCGTTACCCACCAGCGTTACGTGAGCGGGCTGTCCGAATGCTGCTGGAACAGCACAGTAATATCACTCAGAACAATAACGTGAATAGTGCCGGGCCGTAACTGTCAACGCCAAGATTTATGACCGTTTTTCGCCATTTTTAATGTCCGCTATTTGATCACTTCTGTTGTCCGCTTTCCGCCATTTCATCATCACTGACTGGCGTTGCGTTTTTGGCCAGCACTCCGGCTTTGCGTTTTTCCTTCAACCGGTAACTTTCTCCTTTTATATTCACTGTGGTTGAGTGGTGCAGCAACCGATCCAGGATCGCCGTTGCCAGTACGTTATCGCCGAACATCTCTCCCCAGTCTGCGAAGCCTTTGTTTGATGTCAGGATTATGCTCGCTTTTTCATACCGTCTGTTCAGCAGGCGGAAGAACAGGCTGGCTTCCTCTCTGTTCATCGGCAGGTAGCCTATTTCATCCAGGATCAACACCCGCGCATAGCTCAGCTGTTGTAGTTGACGCTCCAGCCGGTTTTCCTGCTTCGCTTTCATCAGGGTCGCTACCAGCCTGTCGAGTGGCATGAACAACACCCGGTGACCTGCATCCGCAGCTTTCACGCCGAGGGCTACGGCCAGGTGGGTTTTCCCCACTCCGGGAGGCCCCAGCAGGATTACATTCTCGCAGCGCTCCACGAACGCCAGACCGGCCAGCTCCCTGACGACCTTACGATCGATACCTGGCTGGAAGCTGAAGTCGAACTGCTCCAGCGTGTTGACCCACGGCAGCCGGGCCTGTTTCAGACGGGACTCCATTCCGCGCTGATGCCTGCCGTTCCATTCCTGCTGCAGCGCCATACACAGGAACTCCCGGTAGTTCAGCTCTTTTTTAGCTGCCTGCTCCAGCAGGCTTTCAACGTGATAGCTCAGATGTTCCATTTTCAGGCGACTCAGCAGCGCTTCAAGTTCATGCATCACAGCAGCTCCTCATACGCACTCAGTGGACGATGCTCCACCATGCTGACCTGCTGCCAGAGCGGGGCATGATGTTCCGGCACCGTTTGCCAGCCAGATGATGCTGAACAGAGCCGGTGCGATGCCACCTGCTGCTCATTACTGTAGATCCGCAACTCATCATCCAGCGATATGCGTATCGAGACCGGCTGACCACACAGCGTTTCGGGAACGCTGTAGCGATTGCCGCCAACCTCGATATAACTGTCCCAGGACACATGGCGGATGTCGAAGTAGCTGGTATCGAAGTCCGTATCAGGCAACGGCTGCAGATGTTCCTGCTCGAGCGCGAAGCGCTGTTCCGGGGTCTGTCTGAACTGGCGAAGCGCCCGTTTGTCAGCCACATCAGCCATCCATTGCTCCAGTTGCTGGTTAACATGAGCGAAGCTGTCGAACCTGCGATAGCGGACGAAGAAGTTCTCCTTGAGATATTTCACCATCCGCTCCACCTTACCTTTGGTTCTGGCCCTGCGCGGACGGCAGGCACGCGGCAGGAAGTCATAGTGGTCGGCCAGCAACAGGAACCCGGAGTTGAACACCACTTTCCCGTTGTTATTTTTCAGCACCGCCGCTTTCTGGTTATCAACCAGCACTGTTTTCACACTGCCACCGAAGTGGCGGAAGGCGCGAACCAGCGACTCATAGGTGTGTTCAGCATCCTGCTTTGGCGCGGCGAAGACATGGAAGCGACGGGAGAACCCCAGCGTATTAACCGCGAAGTTAACTTTGCATCGCTGCCCGGCGACCTCCACCTCAACTTCGCCCCAGTCGTGCTGCAGCTGGTAACCGGGCTGGGTTTCGAAGCGGACCGTTTTCTTCGACGGGCGCATTTTGCGTTTGGGCTGGATGTAATAGCGCAGCATGGAGCGACCACCGGTGTAACCCATCGCTTTGATTTCTGCGAGGATGACCTCGCCATTCCAGACATTTTCGGCCAGACGCGTATCGATATAATCCATAAACGGCTTCAGTTTGGCCATTTTATGGCGCGTCTTTCTGGCCGGTGGCTCAGGGTATTTAAGATACCGTCTGACGGTGCGTTCAGAGCAACCCACCTGAGTTGCAATGTCGATAATGTACGCACCCTGCTTACGCATTTGTTTTATCATGTAAAAGTCCTCTCTGCTCAGCATGTAGATGTCCTTTCTGGTGTGAGAACCTCAAGGAAACAACATGTTGGGTGGAGCGGACAATTCAAATGGTGAATTACCGTCTTATATCATTGGCGCTAACATAACTTCCTGTACAGTGGAGCTGGCCGGTCATCCTGCGTTCTGTCGGGCCTGATGGGGCTGTTCATGAGGTATGAAAATTTTCATCAATTTCAGAGAAGTTGCTGAGGAACCGGATATCTCTCGCAGGCATACGTTCATGAGCCGGTGTAATCAGCCCTGTCAGCAGAAAGCGACCGCTGTCCCACATATGTTCTGTGTAAATGAGGTAATAATCTGAATTACGGTTGTAATTCTCAGGCCTTGATAAGACGTCTGAACAAGAGTTGCTTTATGTCCTGTCGTTGCGCAAGAATCGCGTGTGTCGTGACGACTGAATCCTCTACGCTATACAAAACACGATAACCGTTTGCTGTATTACACTCACGGTATTTCGAGACGCCTATTTTAAGTAGTTCCGGAGAACTTTGACATCCGTAGGGGTAGATGCTTACGCGATTCTCGTATTGATCCAGTATTTCAGCCAGAACAGGCCCTGGGTCTATTTCTGTCTGTCTCAGGTGAGATGTGATCTCAGACAGACAGGTTCTCACTGTTTCGGTATATTCAATTTTAACGACGTTTTTTTCCATTTTTGTGCCTTAAGCAGAAAGCGTCCTTACAATCCTTCAAGCAACTGTTTTCTGGTGAGCACTCTCCCTTGAGCTTTATCCTGTTCAGATAGCGTCAAAAGTTTAAGAAGTGCTATGGCATTTTCCCGTTCCTGTTGCTGGTCATATGACTCAATAACATAAGCAGGTACACCGTTTTGGGTAACCAGAATAGGTTCAGAAAGATCCAAGGATGCTGCGTTCTTTTTTACGAAAGATATTGTTTCAACTTTCATAGTGGAGGCCCTGTCGTTAAATCAGAACTTAATATAGTCTAAATTTAGTTTTGTTGCAATTCCGAACGACTGTGACTAGATGGCTGTTCCCGCCAGAAGACTACGACAGCAGGCCTGATCTCTGTTGGTCATTTCCCGGATAGCGGCCTGGAGTCTGTCAGCGTTAACGGCTTCCGGGAAAACCGTGATGTTGTCCCGATTCGCTCCGCTAACGGGCATGACGATGCTCCCCGGCGTTCCGGTGAGTCCCAGCGCCTCTGCCAGGTTACTGTTTTTCTCAAGGGACGCGGTATGGTCGCCAGGAGCCGGGGCGGCCAGTCCCGCCTTTGACGCTGCCCCGTGAATATCCTGCGCCGTCAGTTTGCCTTCATTATGGCCGGTGGCGTAGATGGCATTGTGATAGGTGACATAGGCCTGCGGCCCTTTCTTTTGCCAGACCGTCAGCCCCTGCTGCGCTGCCTGAAGTGAGGCTTCCCAGCGACCAGCAAAAATTGGCCACTCCTTAAAGAGGTAGCGGACGTCCGGCTGCGCTTTCATAACTTTCTCCAGCTCCGGCGCGAAGCGGTTGCAGAACACGCACTGGTAATCAAAGAATTCAATCACCGCGACTTTTGCATTTTCAGGCCCGTAAGCCGGGGTGTCCGGATCATGCAGAAGGTTCGCCTGATTCTCCATCACGCTGAGTGCAAACATTTTCTGCTTACGTACCTCCTGCTGTTCCTGCAGCTTATGACTGACCGTCACCAGAATCTCCGGGTGGGACACCAGATAGTCGGCAGCGATTTCTCCGATACGGGCCTCCTGTTCCGGACTGAATACCGGCTGAGGTGCCGAGGCGTGTGCAGTTAATCCAGAGCTTATGTATGTTGTAACTATTAATGCCGTTAATTTATGTCTTTTCATTGCCTGATTCTCATTGTTAAAAGGGGGATTAACGTTCTTTCTGAATGGTACGGGTGAGGGTCTGTTCTTCACGCTCCGGCATGCGGCCGCGTTCAGTATTTTCTGCAGCCCTGAGCATGTCGCGCTCAGCGTTTGCCAGATCTGCAATCACACGCGATGCCCGCGACAGTTCACCGGATGCCTTGTCAGCACCTTCCAGCTCACTCCTGACACCTGCCGCGGCTTTCATTTCCTGTCCATCGGTGTTTTCCTCACCTCTCACCCTGGCGATCACATCCGCATCCGGGTTGAGTTGTTCCGGTTTACGCGGATTAATTTCTTCCGGTTTCAGTCTGATCACTTCTTCCTGCGGAACGTCTGCCGGCAACGGTTCCGGCTGTCTGCTCCGCCCGGCTTCTTCATTGCGAATCTGCTCTGCCAGCATCTGCTCGCGCAGCTGCTGTACGCTCTGCCCGTCCGTCAGCGTGGAGACAGTACCCGGTGAGACGTCCTGTTGTGTCCCGCCGCTCACCTTAAGCAGCCATGCTGAAGGGGGTTCATCGCCGGTCTGCCAGACCACGCCGTCCTTCGGATGATTACGCACGGCATCGAGCGCAGCCGTCAGGTCGCTGACCACAATCGTGTTACCGGACTGGCTCCGCTGCAGTACCGCACCACGGGCACGCTCTGTCATCACCATACGGGTGTCGCCCTGCGTCATCCGCCCTTCCGGACTGGCGACCAGGGAGACCAGGGCCAGGCCCGCACTCCTGCCATTGTTGTCATACACCGGCAGCGCCAGCGCCGGTTCGGGAAAGCGCCGGGTGGCCGGGATGATTTTTGCCGTAAGTGACGCGTCCTGCATGCCCTGATGACGCACCCAGGCGCGGCCAATGGCCGTTTTATTCACCGGCTGCCCCATCGCCCAGATGGCTTTCGCCTGTTTCCGCTGCGTTTCAGGTGCCAGCGCATCGTGCGCCGTTTTGATATCATGCTCCGGCGTTTTTATCGCCTTAACCCAGTCTGCTTTCCCGTCGGTATAAATCTGGACATGCTCCTTCACGCGCGAGGCCGAGATGTAGAAGGCACGACGTGTGGCAAGCGCCTTACGCCCGCCTTCCGTGCCCTCAAGCGCAATGACGTAATCGGTACTGGCCCCCTGGGCACCGTACCCGGTGACGGCCCAGCCGTAGTCAATATGCTGCTGCGACCGGACATTCTCCGGATTGATAGTGACGCGACCGTTCTCGCCCTTCAGGCGGATACCCGGCTGTGGCCTGATGTTAAGGCTCAGGGATGAGCCGCGGTCGGTCTGAATAAACAGCGTGAAGTTCTGGCTGACAAGTGGAGACAGAATAAGTGCTCCGTCGTCGGTCTGGCTCTGGTCATAGGCACCGGTTGGTCCGCTGATGCTGGTAATGAGTTCTCCGTCGACAACAACCTTGCTCGGGTTGGTGTTGCTGAGAGTGACGTTAAAGGCGGCGTCGTTCTCAAACGGAATGGCTGCGGGTGCGGAAGCGGCCCGGAGGCCGCTGTTAAATAATCCCGCTGCCAGAAACACAGCAGCAGCTGCCGGTGAAATACGAAATTTCATGGGCAGTCCTGTCAGTTGGTGGTGGATACCGGCTGGAGTTCTTCGAAGCTGTGGAGGTTAATCACACCGTTCTCATAACTCAGTTTCAGGCGGTAGGTTTTTTCCTGGTCTTTCATTGGCGTGATGATTACGCCGTTAGTGGTGGAGGACTTCAGAACCCCGCTGTACTGCACGGAGCCATCATCCATGACGCGAATTTCTTTCGTGTCGAACTGGGTGGAAATGCCCGCTTTCCTGATGCGTTCAGCTTCAATGTCCAGAGCTTTCTTGAGTTCGTCCCGTTCGTCGGAAGGGACGAATCCAAGAATCATTTTCTGGTTGGTGTCGATGTTTTCCGGGGTGACGTTCAGTCGCCAGTAAATAAAGGAGGCGGCGAATTGTGTCAGGCCTGGGGCATCGACACCTTTTGAATCTGATGCGAAGGGGCGATTAAATGTTAATGGTGTGGTAATGGTTTTCTGGGTGGTGGCAAAATACCATGCAAGCGAACCTGTCAGTACGTTACCGGCCCCCATAAGTAAAGTTAAAGCTGAAAGACCAATAAACGCATAGCGGAGTTGTTTATCGCGCTCTCCTTTAATATTCAGTTTCATGAAAACTATGCCCTCCAGTGCCGGAAACTAGAATCAGGTATCTGGCGAAAGGTTACTTTGAATAAAAGTGATGGCAGATGCCAGTAACAGAAATTAAGTAACCAGTACGACCCCTGCCCTTTTTTCAGATATCTGACGATGAACCAGAGGATTCCCGCTATAACGCCAAGTTCAACTGACAGGTTGTTAAGCACCCCCAGAACAATAAGGGGTGCGGTAACAATTAACTCATCAATTGGCAAACCTAAATAGCGGTCCTGCTGGTTCATTGTTTCCGGGAAGTTGTATTTATCCTCCTCCCCGCTCATCGTTTAACTCGCGATGCCGAAGGCTACACGGGTAAAGATGATTGCCATTACGATACCGACGAATACCAACGGTGAGCGGGCCTTGATGTAAATAAACAGGCCCATGATGATTTCGGCAATGTAAAACCATTTAATCAATGAAGAGCCAGAACCGAAGGTGGAATTAACCGTGGTGTTCTGTGAGGAAAGAAGGTCGGTGCCGCCAGCGAATGCCGGGTGAGTGACCATAAGTGCAATTAAAAAAGCGCCTGCTGACTTTAAGTAAAATTTAGCTTTGCGATTTTCGCGTGCTTTGCGGAATAAAGACGCTACCGCCCATCCCTTACCGACGTTAAGGGCACTGCCTTTGGTTAACATGTTTGTTTTCTCCGAAGTAAACAAAAGTGAATCGCGTAAGTGCTTGTTTACGCGGGCGCAATTGTCCCATGACCCTAAAAAAAAAAACTGTGACTCATGTCACACTTTTTGGAATCATTCAGATTTATCCGAATATGTAAGTGAGTAGGCTTTGTTGACCAGTAAGTTCGGAAATGGCCTCCGGGATCTATAGCTATGAAAGTTAAAGAGAAAATGTGGGATGGTCGCGGCCGTCCGCGTAAGTTCCAGCCAGGTGAAGCGGTGGAGTGGCGATTGCGTGCTCCGGATAATTTGCTTATGGAGCTGAGAATATGTGCCAGAGCTGGCAACAGGAGTGTGAATGAGGAAATTATTGCCAGGCTTTTATTGTCGCTAAATTATCAGCCGGGTAAGCCAGTCATTAAAACTGCGGAGGGTGAGCGGCTCATAGCGCTAGCGGTAAGATTCGAGGAGTGGCTTGGAAAATTACTTGATAGTGAATCCGCTGAAGTTGTGGCTGAAGTTAAAACCCCACTCAAGCAGGAACAATTGTGGATGTGGCGTGAGGGTGAGCGGATTTTGCTTCCGGGGAAAACAACCGGATATAGCATGCGTATTCCCGAGAATCTTGCTGATGAAATCAGGGCAATGGCGAAGGTGCATAACCGTAGTCTGAATGACGAAATGCTCACCCGCCTGATGAATACGCTGGGTTATTTTACGGAAAGGTTGCTTGACCAGAACGAGGATGCTCAGGCACTTAAAGTTCTCTGTATGGAGTTTGAAGTTTTCCTGAAGGAAAAAATAAGAGAGGTGGAAAAAGGTGACCTCCCCTGGGATGAAAAATCGTCTCAGTGATCGATGTGAGCCGGGGTTTCCGGCTCGCAGATTTATTCCTTTTCGTTGATGAAGTGCCTTGCTTCCGCTTCGTTCTCGGCTGTATTTATGCCGCTAATAATCATATCGAGCGTATCTTCCAGGCTGCCCTCGCCGTCTTTTCCTGTCATTTTTAAATACATTTCAGCGAGTAGTGTTGCAATGAGAACTGTGCCTTCACGTGAGCCGGCTGCTTTTCTTATGAGGTCTCTGCGATATCCTTCAATATCAAACTGTTTGCCATCCTCGCCATCGCGCTTATAAACAAGAAGTCCAAGCCTGATTAATTCGTTGCAGGTAGCTGATATGTTTGCTTCTCCAGCATTAGCGCCGTTTTGCAGGTCTTGTTGAACGATATCACGAACTTCGCGTTCAATTTTATCTTTAAGGTAGATGCCGACTCTTCCCATATTTCTTACCTGTTTTAAGTTAGTGTCGGAACCGACACTACATATAGCCTGTTGGTGGATTATCAGATTGCTGCGCAAAAGTGCAATGGATTGATACTGCTGTGAATTTACGCTCTATACAGTAGTACAATCCAGCACCAGGATGTGCGACAGTGTGACACTGTGCGATATATAATTCAATGGAATTAAAGCATATCTACAATTGTACGATACATGTGTGACATACCGACACTAACAGGTATCAGGATTATACGATAGTGTAGTGTCGGTATGTGCGACATTTAACGGTCTTAATCCAACAACGCGCAAAATTCTTACGGGCATCCAACTGAAATTAAAAGAAAAATCTGCAAGACGAAGTCTTGCGTGGGGTGTGATGTTTTAAAGGGTTAGTAAAGGGCGGCATGTAAATACCGTCTACTGCTCTGACATGTTTATTTCGGACAGGTGTTAAATCCCCGCAGGAAAGCGCTCACGCGCGTTTGTAGTGAATTAACTTGATTACGACGATCCGCCGGGGTATTTTTTAAGGCTACTCTCCAGAGTTCGTGTATTTCGTTAAAAGGCCAAACCATGAAAATATCGATACTGCCTGCGGCATTACTGACCCTTTCCATGTCTGCTGGCGCAGCTCCACAAATGTGCTTTGATCAGGCCGGGAAAGATTATCAAATTGATCCACTGCTGCTTATGTCAATTTCGATTAAAGAGAGCCATCTGGTACCGGATGCGATAAATGGATCAAACAGGAATGGGACAGAAGATGTCTGCGGTATGCAGGTAAACAGCTCTCATTACGGTAAACTTAAAAACTTCAATATTACCCGTGAGCGCCTGTTGAATGATCCATGCATCTGCGTTTATACGGGGGCATGGGTACTGGCGCACAACTTCAAGTCATACGGAAAAAACTGGGACAGCGTAGGGATGTATAATACTGGGCCGAGCAAAAAGCTCATCGCGAAGCGCAAGGCCTATGCTCTGGATATCAAAAATATATATCGTATATTGCTGGCAAGAAAAAAGTTACTTTCTGAACGTCTGGCGCCAGCTGCGGGAAAGGAGCATGAGATTAAAATTGCGGATACGGCCTCGTTACATAGCGGACAGTAAAAAGCCGCTCTGTTGAGCGGCTTAATTTTCAGGCCTTCAGTTTTGCAAACTCCTCAGCCATTTTCCATAGAACCTGATTTAATTTGATGTCACCATCAATTCCGGTGACTTCCCGCGTTCTGGTCAACTTCCCTTTTTGCGTTCTGCCACGAATCCCCCCACGGATCACATTTTCCTGCACCACGTTAAACGTGGTCCATAAATCCTGGCCTCTGTCGAGTACCCGGCGGGGGTTAATAATTTGCTCCGGCGTAATCGGCGCTGGTTTTCCATCGTACTTAAGTTCCAGGGCGGTCGCACCAAAAAGACGCTGCTCAGGCAAAGTGAGCTGAATGCTTTTCATGAGGTCAATATTTTCATCAACCGCGTCAAATGTTTTCAGCACCGTGTAAGCGCCTTCTATAACCTGCCCGACAATATCCCCTTTGTGGGGCACACGTATTTCACCAAAATCCTTCCATGCAACCAGACCATTACTGCAAACCTGACGGAACATACCGGGGATCATTTTATAGCTGCTTGAACCATCATGGCTATTCAGCAGAATAATTTCCGATACTTCTTTTCCGTTAATCTGGTCATGACGGCGCAGGCGAAGCATATGCTTTGTAAAGTCGCGTTTATCCTGTTCACGTGTACGTGACTGAGTTGCATAATATGGCTGAAAACCTTCATCACGTAAGCGATCAAGAATGTTAATGGTCGGGATATACGTATAACGTTCAGAGCGTGAATCGTGTTTATCCGATGAGAACGCGCTCGGAACGATGAGCTGTAATTCATCATTCGTCAGCGGACGGTCTTTGCGGATCGAGGTAGGCATACGATAGCGGCTTGCGAAACTGACCATTTTTATTTACTCCTGATTATTTAGTTAAAGATGAAGAAATAACGCGGTGAAAATTATCCAGCGGCATTGCAGTTGCCACAGGGCGACCATCTACAACCCAGACAGAGATATAATCCGGGCATTCGTCATTAATTAACGTCAGCTCAGTGGCATTCACTGGCGGCGTAAAAATTGCCGGTTGTGGCTCCCCTTCCGATGCTGCCAGGACCCAGCAAAACAGATCCGTGAACTGGGACATTGTGAGGTTTGAATCACATCTTCTGGCGGTTTCCTCTCCGGCGGTTTTGACGTTGACGTTCTGTGTGTTCATTCTGCTTTTCTCCTCTGGTGGTGGTTGTCCATCTCCCAGGCTGGTACTCTCGCGGCAAGGGCCAAGTAGCTACGGCGGGGCGGCAGAAGAAGGGCGGAGACAAAAGTTTTTGCGCCCCGCAAAAAGTTTTGGCGGAGTGCATTTCACCCTTCGGATGACGACCCGACGGTGCTACGACCAGCCCTCCGCGTGAGGACGCATGGGGGATGGCCTCACCGGATGAACAGGATGCACACACCCGACTCGTCGGAACGGCGTGGCGACATTAAAGCGACGGCATCAGCCGGCGCGGTGAAGGCGTTCCGGACGGCACGGCCGGAGAAGCCGCAGCCTTTGACCTTCGCCATCAGACCCTAGCGTCAGCCCGAAACCCGAAGGGGTTCGGCGGAGCCTGGCGGGTGCACAGCAGCCGCCCTGGCGGAGTGGGGCTCGACGACCGGACAGCAGCGCTGGCCGGGAGCCGAAGGGGGCCATCTCCCTGTCCTGTTTTTGGGTTATGGCCATAACGGAGCTGCAGCTGAGAAAGTTAACCAGCAGGACGCCGGTTATGATCGCATGTAAGGAGAGAAGCACAGCAACGGGGAAAGGCAGGAGCGCCGGAGGCGCTTTCGCCCTCCCCGTTTCCCCGAAGGGGAAAGAGGGTTTATGCGGTTGCCCCGATGATATGCACCGGGGCCAGGATTTCCGATCAGATCGGTTCTCCGCTGTCACCTCCGTTTTCCTGCTCATAGTGCATCATGGCCATATTCAGCAGGGCATTAAATCCGTCGATACCCGCCCCGTCCGGATCGCACTGTTCGCACAGGTGCAGCAGATTCGCCAGAAAATCCGTGATGACAGTTTGCACGCTTTCGCTTTCCCTGTTCAGCCCGGTTTTACGGGCAAATTTCCAGAGCACATCTGCAGCCAGCGCGGCGTGATCATCGTTGCTGCGGATTTTTATCGGTTCAGCCTGGCCTTGCAGGCGTTCTGCCATCGTCTCCAGCACGGTGGCCGGAACAGCGTTCAGTGTGTTGCTCATCATTTTTCTCTCTCCCTGCGGCAGGTCTGCCCTACCGCTCTGTCAGTCAGGCGGCCACGGTGGCCAGAAAGTTTTTCATAGCTTCGAAACGGCTGCGGAACTCCAGACGTCCCTTCCAGTCATTGAAGTAATAAACGGGGGTATAACGCACGCGATTTGCTTTCAGGGTCAGCGTATTACCGGTCACGACTTTCGCAGGGATACCCAGCAGTGACAGCTGGATAAAGGCCATATCAGCCACCATCGGATCGATATCTGTGCAGGTGGCATACAGCTGTTCTGACGGGTTATATCCCGCGTCAGTCATCCAGTATGCAAAGGCAATGACCATACCGGCG
The DNA here is from genome assembly GCF_048684445.1 of Enterobacter sp. BNK-34. Lineage (NCBI taxonomy): Bacteria > Pseudomonadati > Pseudomonadota > Gammaproteobacteria > Enterobacterales > Enterobacteriaceae > Enterobacter > Enterobacter sp. BNK-34. The sequence goes on along the minus strand of NZ_JBLQUA010000002.1, from coordinate 5,407 downwards.
CTACCACAGGCAGGCTCATCGAGTGTCATCCAACCCTCACGCTTTATCGTCTCCTGAGCGCCGGGCATGAGTAGTCCGGCCATCAGGCGGGAGATGGAGGACGGAGAGAAATACTGCCCCATTTCATCCGCGCCCAGCTCCTGCTCCATATACAGCGCGCCGAGGAAATCATGAGTTTCACCCGCCAGTCCCTCCACCAACAGGCAGAACAGCTGGTTCATGGCGTCTAAATCGGACGGTTCATAACGTTTGCAGATCAGATAGTTACTTTCCATACCCTCTGGCGTGCGCAGCCGAGCCACATCCAGCTGGCTGGCAGCAAGCTGGATAAAGTCGCGGAACACTTCGGAACGGCGCATATGTTTCGCAGTCTGACGGAAGACACTGGCGAACTCTCTACGCGCCTCAGCTGGCGACAACATTAGGGCAGGAGCAGAAGCCCGCGGCAGCGCCTCTGCCTGGTCAGACAGGAACAGGGATTCAAAACTCAGTTGTGACATGGTTTCTCCTTACCGGCCGCCCGCGGGCGGCCGTCTCCTGTTAAGCCAGTCCAAGCGCCGGGTAGACGCTGACAGCCAGACCACAGTCAGCATCGGCGGCGTAGCCCGTTTCGGCATTTACCACGGACAGGAACGGCTGCCACTGTGAGAAGCGCAGCGCGGGGACGCGTGCGCGTTTTCCGGCGCGGAGGGCATTTACAAATGCCTTCGCCTGTGCGACAGTTTGCGGGTCAAATTTCACGATCAATCTCCTTACTTTGGTTGTGATTGCCGGTTCACCGTTCCAGCGGCTACCCGGCGTTGAGAAAGCAGGGGCAACCCTGCTTTTTTAATGCGCGGAATTCAGCGGCGCATCGAGACAGAAACATGCGATCACGTCGCCAATCAGCTCACGGTGATGGCGGGTGTGCAGGTCATGGCACTCAAAGAAACGCGCGCCGTAGCGGACAAAAATTGCGGTCACATCCCCGCCCGTAAACTCCATTGATTTGAACGACTCCCCGCCAAACCCCCTGCACCAGTCCACTGGCGGCAGTGTTTCCAGCTGGTCGATATACCGGGCCTCGGTGATTTCCGCCCAGGGACGGCGATAGCCGTCATTCTGCTTTTCCTGTACCAGAGTCGCGGGGATCAGCTCCGCATCCGGATAGAGACGGCGAAGGGATTCAAGCGTTTTCGCTTCACGCTGAGTCACCCACTGCCCGTCCAGTTGTGTTGCGCAGTCATAAACGGCGTTATGAGACGGAACAAAAAAGGCCATTGGTGCAGCGGTCGGGGTGTTAACGCTCATGTTTCTGGCTCCTGTCTGATGAGGTTCCGTGCGGCGGCTGCCGCACGGGGTGAATCGGATTTAAATGTCGATACCTTCGCGCTCGATCAGGCGCACAAACTGTTTGAAGTGGTCAGCTTCAGCCACATGGATATGGCGGAACTGTTTATCGACGCCGCTGCTGAGGGCGTAGAAATAGGTGCAGCGCATTGTTTCGGGGCAGCGTCTGCGCAGTTTCTTCAGCTCTGCAAGGCTGCTGAACTCCAGAACGTCCGATTCCTCCTCAGAGTTTTTTTTCGTCTCAGCGACGAGGATCGTGTACGACACGGTTTTTCCCCCTATCTTCCTGGAAGATTCGGGAGCGGCGGTTTTGACGTTGACGTTTCGTGTGTGCATCCTGGTTTTCTCCTGTGGTGATGGTTGTCCATCTCCCTGGTGAGTTCTCTCGCGGCAAAGGGCAAAGGAGCAACGGCGAAGGGAGGAAGGAAAGGGGCGGAGACAAAAGTTTTTGCGGCACGCAAAAACTTTTGGCGGAGTGCATTTCACCCCTTGGATGACGACCCGACGGTGCTACGACAAGCCCTCCGCGTGAGGACGCACGGGAGATGGCTTCACCGGGGGAACAGGATGCACACACCCGACACGTCGGAACGGCGTGGCGACCTTAAAGCGACGGCATCAGCCGGCGCGGTGAAGGCGTTCCGGACGGCACGGCCGGAGAAGCCGCAGCCCTTGACCTTAGCCATCAGACCCTAGCGTCAGCCCGAAACCCGGAGGGGTTCGGCGGAGCCCGGCGGGTGCGCAGCGGCCGCCCTGGCGGAGTGGGGCTCGACGACCGGGCAGCAGCGCTGGCCGGGAGCCGAAGGGGGCCATCGCCCTGCCCTGTTTTCGGGTTATGGCCACTGAGCTGCAGCTGAGAAAGTTAACCAGCAGGACGCCGGATATGACGCCCGGGATGAAGAACACAGAGAAAACCAGGCTGAAGCCAGGTACAGGCAGGTAACTCATGGCGCGCTGACTTCAGCAAAATCAGGCAGGAAAGACAGGAATGTGGACAAGGCGGAGGGAGCAGAGGGGCAGCGCCGAAGGCGCGTCCCCCTTCCCCCGTTCCCCGCAGGGGAACAGCCCTTCCCGGAAGTTCAGGCGTGCGGTCGCGTCAGGAAGGAAAAAGGGGCTGCCAGCGAACCGGCAACCCCTTCATAAAGGCGCTTCAGGCATATCAGGCCAACTCAGCTCCTGAAAAGGCGGGGTTTCCCCCGCCTCCAGGTTGCTACTTACCGTTGGATTCGTAAGCCAGGCTTGCCGCGACCTCCCTGTCCCCGTCCTTTAGCCGGAGTTCGCATAAGCGGTTCCGGGTCAGGCACGTGAATATCAAAAGCGTTATACACACGATTAATACGCACCAGATAAGGGCGTTTCGCGGCAGTTTCATGGTTTACTCCTCCTTGCAAATTGCACGGTAAGAGGCCATACTGGTGTTGACTAGACATACAGCGGGCCTCGTGGGTGTACTGACCCCAATAAGTTGGACAGATTAACCGAGGCATCAGAGAAAGAGTCCATTTAATATATGGGCTCTTTTTTGTTTATGGCTATAACTCAATAACATTTTCCACAGTCGGATTATCCATCCCACCGCTTCCTTCCTTACGCCTTACAGTCTCATCAATAACCGTTCGTCATCTTCTTTCGTGAAGCATTTCTACTGAATTAACATTAGACGCGCCATCCGATTCTCGCTCGTATCGGTTTGAGCGTAATAGTCTTCGCGTTTATTGAGGGAGTTTAAGAAATAATGTCCGTTGCTGAGTTTGTGATGGTTTGAAACCATGGTGAATGTAGAAATTTTTAGCTTCTTCAGTGAGTGCGTGAACCATAATTGCACGTACACCAATATTCTCGGCAACCCGATAGCAACGAAGCACTGCATCATGAAGTAAATCAGCGCCAAGCCCTTTTCCGCGAAAAGAGAGATCGACTGCAAGACGGGCAAGTATGATGACAGGGATGGGATCTGGCATGTTACGCCGAAGATTGCCTGTCGCTTCTGTATGGTTGACGCTCCCGGTGGCCAGAGAGTAAAAACCGGATACTTGCTTTGTGTCTTTCTTACACACTACAAACGTTCTGGCCGCTCCGAGAGCCTGGTTTTTAAGGCCCTTCTGCTTTAACCAGTCATCGAGCACAGCCTCACCGCTGACGAACTCAGCCACCTGATGAAAAGCTGACAGAGGTTCTGGTGCTGTTACACGTCCCACTGAGGTTTCCTTGCCAGCAGTTTCTCGATAACGGGATCATCTGTAACGGGTGCATCAAGCATATCGATGAACTCCGCATATTGCTCATCGTTAAAGTTAAATACACGGCGGTCGAGGATCACATTCTCGGCAGCCTGACAGGCCATTTCCAGAATGAAATCTGTACGTGACTTGTGAAGGATTTCCGCAGCTGCATCAATAAGCGCCCGCTGCGATTCCTTGGCTCTAAGGTTAAGTTGAACATCTGATTTCATGAGACACCCCTGTATAGCATTTACTTTACAAGAATAGCATAACCATCACGTATAGCAAACGCTATACATCAAGTTGTGGTTTTCATTTTTTAAATACTGATTTCCGCTTTGTGCCAGAAGCGGACATTTATTCGCGTATCTAAACATGCCGGATGTTAGCTTCCTGATGATATGTAATGCTGGCTGGGGCCACTTTGCTGCTGACGCGGCATATATAATTGCCTTATTTACCGGATTCTGTTCGCCAGACCAGCTTATTTAGGGTCACAAAGCCTGTGATAAATGCAGACTTTTGTTGCTTCAGCCTATTTTGTAGGTAGACTGGTCTACCTACAAATGACCGAAAGAGGCTGATCATGACATCTTTATCTGCAGGTTCTGAAACCGCCTACGAAAAATTGCTCAGTGCTGCACGCGTCCTTTTTTACAATCATGGCATTAATGGCACGGGGATTGATGCCATTGTGAAACGAGCCGGCGTTGCTAAAAAAAGCCTGTACAACAACTTTGCATCCAAAGACGAACTGGTGGCGGCCTATCTCAGGGTTCGCCATGAAGAATGGCTTTCTTTATATAAAAACAGGCTGGAAGCTGCCATGACGCCCAGAGAGCGGGTAATGGCCGTTTTCTCTGCTTATGAAGACCATGCTGAATATGCCTATGAGAACGGTTTTCGCGGCTGCGGCCTGCTGAACGCGGCGGCAGAACTTCCCGCCGGGGCACCGGGCCGTCAGGCCGTTCGGGAGCACAAAGAGGAAGTGGAAGCGATCCTGGCTGCGCATCTGACTGAGCTGATGAACGGAAAGGCTGAAAGCGCACGCAGTATGGCAAGACATTTTGCCTTCCTGCTGGAAGGAAGCATTTCACGGGCCGGACTTGAAGGTAATAGTGACTGCGTGACGCAGGCCGGCAACATTGCCGAGCAGATGATGGAGGCGTACTGATGCTTTCTTCGGAAACACGCCTTGGCGGCAGGGCGGGTGTGCTTATCGCAGCTATTCTCTGGGGAACGACCGGCACAGCTGCGACTTATGCCCCCGGGCTCAGCCCACTGGCCGTAGGGGCGGTCGCTATGGGTATTGGTGGCCTGCTACAGGGGCTTATCGCTGCAGCTCCCATCATCCGCCAGCGCGTTCTGATAACTCGGAACTGGCATTTCCTGCTGACCGGAGCAGTGGCGGTGGCGGTTTACCCTCTCGCTTTTTATGCCTCAATGCGTTACGCCGGTGTTACGGTTGGCACGGTTATTACCATCGGCTCTGCACCAATCCTATCTGCCCTGATTGAATGCCGCCTTGACGGTCTCCGACTGACCAAGCGGTGGATGTGCGGAGCGGGCGTTGGCGTTGCGGGCATGGTTCTGCTCTGCCTGGCAGAAAGCAGCGAAAACAGTACCGCAAATGACCATGCTACGACGGGGGTTTTTCTGGGCCTGCTAGCCGGCTTCACCTATGCCTTTTACTCGTGGTCAGCGCGACGGTTAATGCAGGCCGGGGTGGCTTCCCGGGCCGCGATGGGCGTCACATTTGGTGCAGGCGGTATTCTGCTTTTGCCTGTACTGCTGATGACGGGAGCACCGCTCCTGATGGCATGGAACAACGCCGCCGTCGGTATTTATATGGCGCT